>JBFZER010000398.1:0-4807 GCA_041306765.1 Spirochaetota bacterium
TATGAACGAATCCATCTTGTTCATCTTTTATTAATCTTGTCTATCTTGTTGGATCTTTGGTTTCATGCTTCGTACTCTTGGCGCGTTTTGCACTAGCGGATAGAATCACCCCATGGAACGCACGCTCAGCGGCCCGGCCCCCCTTGTCGGGATCATCATGGGCAGCGACTCGGACCTGCCGGTCATGGCCGAGGCTTCCCGGGTGCTCGCGGAGCTCGGCGTCCCCCACGAGACCACCATCGTCTCCGCCCACCGCACCCCGGACCGCATGTACCAGTACGCCAAGGGCGCCCGGGGCAGGGGCCTGGAGGTCCTCATAGCCGGGGCGGGCGGAGCGGCCCACCTGCCGGGGATGTGCGCCAGCCTGACGGACCTCCCGGTCATCGGGGTGCCGATGGGGACAAGAGCGTTCAGCGGCCTGGACAGCCTGCTTTCCATCGTGCAGATGCCCGCGGGCATCCCCGTGGCGACGGTGGCCGTGGACGGCGGCCGGAACGCGGGCCTCCTGGCCGTCCGCATCCTGGCCTCCCGCCGCCCGGAACTGGCCGAACGCCTGGGAGCCTGGGCGGCCGCCAGGTCGGAGGAGGTCCTGGACAAGGCGCGCCGCCTGGAGTCCGAGGGCCCGGAAGCCTACCTGTCCCGGCGATAAGGAAACCCTATGGAGATGATCCTGCCTTCGGACGCCGGACTGAGGCGGGCCGCGGCGGTCCTTGTTTCGGGAGGCCTGGTGGCCTTCCCCACGGAGACGGTCTACGGGCTGGGCGGCAACGCCTGGGATCCCCGCGCGCTGGCGCGGATCTTCGAGGCCAAGCGCCGCCCCGCCTTCGACCCCCTCATCGTGCACGTCGCGGACACCTCCACCCTGGACCTGGTCGCGGACCTGGGCGCCCTGGCCCCGGACGCGAGGAAGGCCGCCTGCGACCTCATGGAGGAGTTCTGGCCCGGTCCCCTCACCCTGATCCTTCCCAAGCGCCCCCGGGTTCCCGACCTGGCCACCAGCGGACTGCCCACCGTAGCGGTGCGGATGCCGGACCATCCCGTGGCCCGCGCCCTGATCGAGCTGTCCACCGGGGCCGTGGCCGCCCCCAGCGCCAATCCCTTCGGCTACCTGAGCCCGACCCGGGCGCGGCACGTGGCCGACCAGCTGGGCGACCGGGTGGACATGATCGTGGACGGGGGCCGCTGTCCGGTGGGGGTGGAGTCCACGGTGGTGGACGTCACCGGACCCTCCCCCCGGATCCTGCGTCCGGGCGGGTTGTCCTTGGAGCGCCTGCGGGAAACCGCTCCCGGGATCGAGGTCCTGGACCGCATGGATCCGGCGCCCAAGGCCCCGGGACAGCTGGCCAGCCACTACGCCCCCCGCCTCGCCCTGCGCCTCGTCCCCGCCGGCGCCCTGAGCCAGGTCCGGCCCGGGGAACGCGCGGCCGCCCTGGTCTTCGACGCCGCCGGCCGGGACCGCCTGGGAGACTCGGCGGCCAGGTTCGCGGCGATCCGGATCCTCTCGGAGCCGGGGGATCCGGTGGAGGCCGCGGCCAACCTCTTCGATCTCCTCCATGAACTGGACTCCGGGGACTTCGACGAGATTTGGGCGGAGCGGATGCCCGACGCGGGGCTGGGCGCCGCGGTAAACGACCGACTGTACAAGGCCAGCCGAAAGCCCCGGGGGGACGAAATATAGGTTATAATCGAGACGCGCGGTTCCTCCGATAATGAGTATGGAGGAGTACGATGCAGACGATCGATTCCGCGTACAGCCTGCCCCTCGCCGTGATGCTGTCCCGGTACAGCGCTCCCGGGCGCGTCTCCATCCCCGTGCCCCGGAGCCAGGTCATCTATGCGCACTTCGAGCACGTGGCCGGAGTCGCCGCCGGCGAGGGCCATGCTTCCTCCGTGGACCGCCTCAGGATCCTGAACACCCTGATCGACCGCCTTTCCAGCCTCAAGTCCGACGCCCTGGCGGCCCGGGAAAACGCCGGCCTGGTCAGCTCCGACCGGGTCGACGCCCTGCTGGAGCAGTACGGCCGGGAAGCCCACGCCCTGGCCGCCCGCACCGGCCCCTACGCCCCGAACCTCGGACTTCCCCCGGGCTCGTTGATCTCCCTGGCGGCTTAGGCGGAAGAAACCCCTGTGCGCACGTAGGCGCGCCCCGAATACATCGACGAAACCCGCAGGGCTTCGCTGCCGCTAGGGCGGCGAAGCCGCCCCGGCGCGTTCGCCCAGCATCTTCGCCAGCGCATCCTCGGCGTCCAGACCGTAGTGCAGGACCCCGTATACCACCGAAGCCCACAGGACGTTCCGGCCGTACTGCCGGGTCTCTTCGATCGACAGGGATTCCAGCAGGAGGTCGTCGGGGAAGCCCGGGGCGGCCCTCTCCCACTGGCGCATCCGGGTGAGTCCCGCGTTGTAGGCGAACACCGAGGGCAGCACCCGTCCGTTCAGGGCCCGCAGGAGGCCCGCGAAATGGGTACTGCCAAGGCGAAGGTTGTCCGCGGGGTTCTCGAGGTCGTAGGAGCCCATGCGCAGGCGGCGCGCTGTCTCCTCCGCGGTGGCGGGCATGAGCTGGGCAAGGCCCACGGCCCCAGCCCGGGAGACTACGGCGGGCCGGAAGAAGCTCTCGGACCGGACGAGCCCGTACAGGATATGCTCCTCCATTCCCGAGGAGGCGGCCGCGGCGGAGACCTCTCCGGGCCAGGGCCGGGGCCAGAGCAGTTCCCAATCCTCCCGGGAGGCCTCGTATCCGGGGCTCTCGAAGAGGCGGTTGACCGTCAGCATGGACGCGGCGGGTTCCCCCTCGTCCCGAAAGAGGACCGCCAGGCGCCGAAGGGTTTCGGCCTCCGGGGCGTCCGAGGAACCCTCCAGGGCGCGTATTTCCCGGGCTGCCAGGTCGGCCAGGCCGAACCGGGCGAAGCCGGCAAGGTAATCCTCCGGATCCGGGCCCGCGAGAGTGCGCTCCCGGGGCGATCGTGCTTCCGCGGGCCGGGGTTCCACCGGCCGGAGGAGAGGCAGTTCTACCAGGGGCCGCCCCAGCCGATGGGCGGCCAGGAGGCGGTAATACGGCTCGGGGCTCCGGGCCAGGACCTCCTCGTACGCCCGCCGGGCGTACTCCTTCGGATCCGGCGTCGGACCGCCCGCCCGGGGAAGGGCTATCCCGGCCTCGGCGGCGCGACCGGAGAGATACACGAGGCGGGCCGCGGCCCGGGGCGTCATGCGCGGCGCCACCTCGGTCCGGAGGATGTACAGGGTCGCGCCGTCCCGGGCCAGGAGGGCCTCCCGGGCCAGGCGCTCCACCACGTCCGCGAAGGACGCCGGGGCGTGCCAGGAGCCGGCGGAGCGGGCGAGCCAGGCGGCGGCTTCTGCGCGGGAGCCGGGAAGGAGGCTGTCCGCCCGGTACCAGGCCGCGGCGTCCCGGTCTTCCCCGGATGGCGCCAGCTCCCAGGCCCGGGCGAAGTCCGCGGCTGCTTCCGCGCGGCGCTCGGCCCGGCCCAGAATCCGGGCCCGGTAGAACACCGCAAGGAACCGGGCTTCCCGGAGATCGGGATCCCCGGCCGCGGACGCCGTTCCCGCGGCGGCGCCCCCAGCCTCGGCCTCGATCGAGGCGGATTCCAGGGCCGACAGGGCCGCGATTCCCTCCGTCAGGGCGGGGGCGTAGAGGTAGGCTTTCCCCGCATCCGCAAGATAGGCCCGGGGCAGGGAGGGGTTCAGGGGGGAATCGGCGGAAACCAGGGCCCGGTATGCGGCCCCGTAGTCCTTGAGAGCGACCTGGAGGCGGAGGCGGAAGAGGGCGAGCTCCCCGGGAGCGAAGGGGGATCCCGGTCCGGGGGCTTCCGCGGCGGCCAGGGCGGCCTCGAGATCCTCCGCCCGGGGGTCGGGCAGGGCGAACAGCTGCCGGATGCGGGCGGCGCGATCCTCGGGATCGGCCGCGGTCCGCACCCGGAGGCCCGCGAGGAAGGCCGCGTCCTTCGAGGTCTCCGCGGGGTATGCCGCCGCCAGGGAATCCAGCTCGGCCCGGGCTTCCGGCAGACGGTCCAGGGCAGCCAGGGCTTCCGCCCTCCTCAGGCGGGGCAGGTAGGCGTCGATGCCCGCCTCGGCCTGGCGCCCGGAAAACTCCAGGAGTCCGGCCCAGTCGCGCCGCCGGTAGAGGCTTTCGGGCAGGAGTTCCCAGGCCCGTCTGCGGAAGAGCCCGGCTTCCTTCCGTGAGGCGAGGTCCAGCAGGACGACTTCCCTCTCCCCGTCCCCCGCCAGGCCCGCCGCCCGGGCGGCGTAATACAGGGCCCCCGGACCCAGCCGGGCCAGCTCGGCCAGGCGTCCCGGCGGCGCGGACAGGATCAGGGATCGGTCCCCGGCCTGGAGCATGTCCCGGAGTTCGTGGGCCCGCACGCCCAGGACCATGGGATCCTCGCAGGAGCCGGACAGGGCCGCCGCGGCCAGCAGGGAGAATAAAAAGGCTCGCGGCGCTTGCCGCGGGCCTTTCGGGGGATGTTCGCCTATCCGACGCCTCAAACGGACTCCTTGCGATCCGGCTCCGCCCCGTCCCCTACCGGGGCGGGATCCAGATGGTACGGCCGGAGATGATCAGGTTCGGGTTCCGGATCTTGTTGGCCCGGGCGATGCGCGGGTAGAGCCAGGGATCCCGGTAGAAGACGTACGAAAGGTCCCAGAGGGTGTCCCCCCATCGGATCTTGTAGTTCACCCCGGGCTTCATGCCCGGCCGCGCGGCGACCTCGGGCTTGACGTAGGCGGCCATGCCCGCGGGCAGGGCCTTGGGAGGCTCGGCCGGGGAGGGCTGCGGCGCCGGTTGAGGAGCCGG
>JBFZER010000399.1:0-4620 GCA_041306765.1 Spirochaetota bacterium
GAAGCAGGTCCCGGCGGGCATGGTACTGGATCGATACGTCCCCGGCCAGTAGCCAGGCCAAGACGGAGGACTCGGCGCCCCCCGAGTCGTCCGGAGCGCCGGAAGCCCTTGAAGCCCTCATTTCAAGCCCGCTGCCTTCTCCGCCAGGGCGACGAATTCCGCCCGGCGGTCGGAGGTTCCGGCGGCTCCCCGGGCCAGGTCCAGTACGAGCTTCCAGTCCGCCCGGCCTTTGTGTTCCGAGCCCCGGAGGATCATGCCGTAGGCGGCCACCGCGGCCGCGAAGCGGAGGTCCGGGGATGCGTTCGAGAACGACCCTCGGCCGTCCGGGAGGGCCAGCTCCAGCTGGGCGCTCTGGTCCTGGTCGGGCTTCTTGTACCGCACCCGGAGGATACCCAGGCCCGCACCGGAAGCGGGAGAGGCGGGCTCGATCTCGTACAGGGCGGTCACGCGGTGCCCCGCCCCCATCTCGCCGGCGTCCTTCCGGTCGTCCGTGAAGTCCTCTTTTGACAGGATCCTGTTTTCGTAGCCTATGAGGCGCCAGGATTTCACGACCGCCGGATCGAACTCGACCTGAAGCTTCACATCCTTGGCCGCGGTCAGCAGCGTGGCCCCCATCTCCTCGATCAGGACCTTCCGCGCCTCTTCCACGGAGTCGATGTAGGCGAAGTTGCCGTTGCCCTTGTCCGCCAGGGCTTCCATCTTCGCGTCCTTGTAGTTGCCGGTGCCGAAGCCCAGGACGGACAGGAAGACTCCCCGGTTCCGGTAGGACTCGATCAGCTTGACCAACTCGGCCTCGCTGGAAAGGCCGACGTTGAAGTCCCCGTCGGTGGCCAGGATCACCCGGTTGTTCCCGCCCTTGCGGAAGTTCTGGAGGGCCGTGTCATAGGCCAGGACGATGCCCTGGCCCCCCGCGGTTGACCCGCCGGCCTCCAGGGCCTCCAGGGCCGCGAGGATCTTTGCCTTGTCCGTCCCCGGTGTGGGCGGCAGGACGAGGCCCGCGGACCCGGCGTAGGCCACAAGGGAGACCCTGTCCTGGGGACGCAGGGTTTCCGCCAGCAGGGAAAAGGCCCGCTGCACCAGGGGGAGCTTGTCGGGGTCGGACATGGAGCCCGAGGTGTCCACCAGGAAGACAAGGTTGGCCGGGGGCAGGTTGGCCGCGGACACCGCCCGGGTCCGGAGTCCCAGGGCCAGGAGGACACGGCCCTGGCTCCAGGGGGAGGCGGCCGTTTCCGCGGACAGGGCTATGGGCTCGGAGCCCGCGGGCTCCTTCCAGCCGTAGTCGAAGTAGTTCAGGAGCTCCTCGATGCGCACCGCCTCGGGGGGAGGCAGGCGCCCCTCGTTGAGGAAGCGGCGGATGTTGGAGTAGGACGCGGTGTCCACGTCGGCGGAAAACGTGGAGAACCTTTCTTCCCTGGCCGGCTTGAAGGGATTTTCCGGAAGGCCCTTGTACTCCTCGGAGGCCGGAATGCCGGTGCCGCCCGCGGGGGGGGCTTCCTCGGCCCGGTCCGCCAGCATGGATTTCTGGGCCATCGGGGCGGGCAGGGCCAGCTCTTCGCGTATTTCCCCCTCCGGCGGTCGGCCGGCGACCGGGGACGGCTTGGAGCTGGAGCAGGACGCGGCCAGGACAGCCGCCGCGGCGAGGACCATCAGGACGTGCAAAGCATTGAACCAGGACCCGGGTTTCCGGCCGGATCGTAATCTCCTGGACATGGGTGAACCTCCCGGCATCCGCGGGTGCGGAGCCTCCTTTACTATATCTCAGGTTGAATCTTTTACGCGGCCGTGTAAAGATCGAAGTTCACGCCGAGCACGCTCGGGGGGCCGTCCGGGAAGCGGGGGTCCCCGTCCACGCTCGGCCGGGAGGCCCTTTGTTCCAACCCGTCCAGATCATCTTCGCGCCCACGTCCCGGTGCAACCTCGCCTGCTCCCATTGCCGCGTCCGGCGCGGTTCCGAAGAGCTGTCCGCCGCCGAGGCGTCGGCCTTCCTGGAGCGCTGCGCCAAGGGCGGGATCGAGCGCGTCGGGTTCAGCGGGGGGGAGCCCTTCCTCCGTCCCGATTTCCTGGATGAAGTTTCCCGGACCGCGGTATCCCAAGGCCTCTACTTCGACCGGCTGATGACCAACGGAGACTGGTTTCCGGACGAGGCTGCGCTCGAGAGGGACCTTTCGGCCCTGTTCGAGTCCGGGTTCGACGGCACCTTCGGACTGAGTTCGGACTCCTTCCACGGCCAGGATCCCGAACGCCTCGCCGTCTTCCTATCCACGGTCTTCCGGATCTGGGGCAGGAAGGATTGCGCCGAGATCCTCTCCGTCCGGTCCCCGGACGACGGTCCCTGGCAGGAGAGCCTGCTCGTCCTGGCGGAGCGCCTGGGCGGCCGCCTTGTCCTGCGGGACGGGGAACCCCGGGCCGTCGCCGACGCGGTGTCCCGGGGAGAAGAGGCCGCGGCGGGGGAGACCCTGGATATCCCGATACTCCGGTTCCCGTATTCCGCCGCCGGAACCGAAGCCGGCTGGAGCGCGGGTCGCTGGTTCCGGGAGGATTACTGCGAGGGGCCGGGGAACGTGTTCTACGTCCACCCCGACGGGTCCGTGGCCGTCTGCTGCGGCTTCGCGAACGAGAATCCCTCCCTGATCGTAGGGAACGTCCGGGAGGACGACTTCGACAGCCTCATGAAGGCCGCGGGGAAAAACCCTCATGTCCGGCTCTGCTACGAAACGGGCCTGGACGCCCGTCGTCGGGAACTCGAAGCTTCGGGCGTGAAGTTTCCGGGGATGACGGACGACATCTGCTTCTTCTGCGACTACCTCTACCGGAACAAACTGATAGGGGATTGACGAATGAATCCATATAGATTATAAAAACCATAATCATTCCCGACCATCCGGCGGTGGGCCCACGATCCGCGGCGCGAGGGGCCCCCGCGGAGGAACCATGTCCCGCTCCCGAGAACCGAAGGGCAAGATCGTCCGCGCCCTCGGGCTGAACGTCTTCGGAAACCCGAAGTTCGACCGCCTCCTGGATCGCAAGCCCCACCCGCCGGGAAAGCCTCCCCGTTACGCGCCCCGCAAGACCTCGGAATACGCGGATCAACTCCGGGAGACCCGGAAGTACCGGACCGCCTACGGCCTGGGCCGGCGCCAGCTCAAGAACCTCTACGAGAAGGCCCGGCGGGCGGGCGGCTCCACCAGCGCAGCCCTGCTGGTCTTCCTGGAAGCCCGTCTCTCCAACATCGTCTTCCGACTGGGTTGGGCGGTCTCCCGGGCCCAGGCCCGCCAACTGGTCAGCCACGGCCACGTGGCGGTGAACGGCCGCACCCTGGACATACCGAGCGCGGTCCTGCGCCCCGGGGACACTCTGAAGCTCCGGGCCCCGGAAGCCCTGGCGCGGCCCGCCCGGGATCGGCCGGCACGCCTTCCCTCGTGGCTGTCCCGGGAGGACGGCGGACTCGCGGCCCGTGTGGTATCCGCACCCGCCCCGGAAGAGGCCTCGGTCCCGGGCCGCATCGGACGGGTGGTCGAGTTCTTCGCCCGGTGAGGCGGTCCTAGGAGGGTTCCCAGGGCAGGCCCCGGGAGGCCTTGCCGAGTCTTCGGGAAATCGATAAGATTTTAGCGGAATTTCGCGCCCGGCCCGGTTTTTCGCGGCGGCCGCGATATAGTGTTCCGGGTGCGCCCCGTACGGGGGCACGTAATAACTCGCCTGTGCAAGGGGAGTACCATGAAACGCATCGTGTTCCTTTTCGCCGCCGCGGCGCTGTGCGCGCGGCTGCCCGGGGTGTACGCCCAGGACTTGTCCGAACCGGACGAGCAATCGGTACTGCAGAAAGCCCGCGACAAGTACGGCCGAGCCGCGGAGCCTTCGGAACCATCGAACGCGCCCGACCTGTCGGACGCGGAGGAATCCGGCCGACCCTTTTCCCCTTTCGTCTTCTCCTTCGTCCCCGGAATCCAGTTCCCGCCCTTCGGCCTCTACGACACCTCCGCCGCCTTCGGCTGGATCGGATCCGGGGTCGGGAACGTCCAGGGGATCCAGGCGTCCGGGGTCTTCAACCTGGCCCGGGACGTGGAAGGCTTCCAGGGCGCCGGGGTCTTCAACATCGCCCGGGATGTGGAGGGTTTCCAGGGATCCGGAGTCTTCAACATCGCCCGGGACGTGGAGGGTTTCCAGGGCGCCGGTGTCTTCAACATCGCCCGGAAGGTGGAAGGCTTCCAGATGTCCGGGACCTTCAACATCGCGGACACCGTGGACGGCGGCATGGTCGCCGGAGTCTTCAACGCCGCGGAACGGGTCTCCGGTCCCATGATCGGACTCGTGAACGTGGCGGACCGGCTGGACGGGGTGGCCCTGGGCCTGGTCAACATCATCGGCAACGGGGTCAACGAGATCGGCCTTCAGTACATACCCTCCGAGGACATGACCTACCTGTCCTACCGGACGGGCACCGCCGCCCTGTATTCGGTGTACTACGGGGGGGTCGGATCCGTGGATTGGTTCGTGGTCGCCGAGTCCCTCATCGTGGGACTGGGTTGGGGACACGGGATCCGCGTGGGCTACGGAGGCCTTGACTTCGAGATCTGCGCGGAGCAGGAGATCTACGCGTACCGCTTGGCCGCGATGGAAGCC
>JBFZER010000400.1:0-3804 GCA_041306765.1 Spirochaetota bacterium
AGCTTCACGGTCAAGGGCGATGCCTCCCTGAAACTGCCCGACGAGATCCGGAAGGAGTCCGTGCCCCTGGCGTTCCAGGAGTCGGGGACCTTCTCGTTGAAATAGCAAACCCCGGCGCACCGCCGGGGTTTGCGGGGGGAATGGGATCGGGCCGCGGGTCCGATCCCGGATGGGTCACGGAAGGTTGAACATCTTCCTCAGGGCTTCCAGGTTTCGGGGATTCGCCGGCCGGGAACCTTCGGGGGTATAGAGGTAGGCGATCCCCTCTGCGTGGACCTTGGCCACCCGGTGGCGCACCAGCTTCATGGTGGAGTTCACCGTCCCGTCCTTGTCGCTGAAACCCTCGGGCACGATCAGGAAGGTGGCGGGGATCCAGTTGGCGGGGACCTTCTTGGCCTTGGGATCGGATTTGAAGCGATAGAACTCCTCGACCAGCCGGTCCATCAGGGCCGCCGCGGTCTTGATCCCCAGGGCCTTCACCAGACGCTCCACGGGACCGGTCTCCAGGGAGACGATTCCAGCGGTGTACTTGCTCTGCTCGTTGTAGGCCATGATCTGGGAGAAGCAGTCCGTGGAGGTGCCGATGGCCTCCTCGATCTCCTCGGGGCTGTACTTCTCCCCGTCCGCGGCGATGAGGAGGGCTTTTTCACGGCCCACCACCACCAGGAATCCGTCCTTGTCGTAGTAGGCCAGGTCTCCGGTGTAGAGGGCCCCGTCCCGCAGAGCCTTGGCCGAGGCCTCGGGGTTGCGGAAGTACCCCTTCATGACGTTCTCTCCCCGGATGACGATCTGGCCGGTCTCCCCGACCGCGCATTCCGATCCGTCCTCCCGGAGTATGCGGCACTGGACGGTGGGGGCCACGATACCCGAAGTGCCGAACTTGTGCTTGCTGGGGGTGTTGGAGGAGATGATGGGCGCCGCTTCCGTCAGGCCGTAGCCCTGGAAGATGGGCACCCCGAAAGCGGCGAAGAATTCCTGCTGCTTGACGTCCAACAAGGCGCCGCCGCCCACGCAGAACCGGATGTTTTTTCCGAAGACCATCTTCTTGATCTTGTTGAAGATCAGGGCCTTGGCGATCCCGTGGACCAGGGCGCTTCGGGCCTTGACGCCGAAGGGCACCGGGTTGTATCCGTTTCCGTTGAGTGCGACGCCCGCCGCGATACCCGCCTTGAAGAGTTTCTCGATGAAGCCGCCCTTCTCCTCGATCCCCGCCACGATCTTCTTCATGAAGTTGCCGGAGAGGGCGGGAACGGTGAGCAGGAACATGGGCTCGATTTCCTTGAGGTTGATCGGGATGTTGCGCAGGATGGCGATGCCGCCGCCCCGGGGGTCCACGAAGTAGAGGGATATCCCGCAGAGCAGGGCCGCGTAGATGCCCACGGTGTGCGCGAAGGAGTGGTCTACGGGCAGGATGATCAGGGTGGTGAAGTAGTAGGGCTTTTCGAAGAGCTCGATGCCGTCCTTGCAGTTCGCCCAGTAATTCAGGTGGGTCAGCATGATGCCCTTGGGGTCGCCGGTGGTGCCGCTGGTGTAGCAGATCGTCACCGCGTCGTCCTCCGCCATGGAGTCCTCGAGGTCCTTGAGGGCGGGGGTCCGGGTCGGGAGGGAGGCGCGCCCGTCCTGAAGGGCGTCCTTGAACCGGACGATGTTCTTCCGGGGGAACCCGGTCTTGGCGCAGGCGGCATCGGGCCTCTCGGCGTCCTCGTCGAGGTATACCACGAGGGTTTTCAAGGCTTCCGCGGAAACGAGGGCGGCCAGGACCTTCTCCAGCTGGTTTCCCGTGGTGATGAAGACCCTGGCGCCGGAGTGCTTCACCCGGAAGGGTATTTCCTCGGATAGAAGCTTGATGGACAGGGGCACGGAGACGCCCCCGGCCATGAGCACCCCGAACTCCGCGGCCACCCATTCCGGACTGCCTTCGGCGAGGATGCATGCGGTGTCCTGCTTCTTCATATCCCGTCCGAGCAGGAAGGAGGCGAAGGCCCGGGCTTCGGAGCGCACGCGGCCGAAGGTCCAACCTTCCCAGCCGGCGTCGGTCTTCTTGAGGACGTAGTTCACGTTCGGGTAGGCGCGCTCGGCCTCCTCCAACATGGAAAGTACGGTCCGTTTCATCGTTCCTCCTTTAATTTTGAATTCAACAGTACCATGAGGGAGGTTTCCGCGAAAGGGCCGATCTATTGACAAGGCATCCCCCGGGGTGTAGTTTCATGTCATCCTCTTCCCAAGGCGAGTCCCATGAATTACTCCGACCCCACACGACTCGGGATCCTGGCCTGTCCGGGCGGCGAGCGCTTCACGGAGCTCGTCCTCCAGAGGCTCGCCTCCATCTACAAGCGCAGGTTCGAACGCAAGACCCGGGTCCTGGCGGACCGGTACCACCTTTCCGCCGAACTGGTCATCCGGAAGAGCAACTTCGCCAACGACATCCAGTCCTCCATGCTGTATATCCCCGGGGACGTGAACACATTCCGAGCCCCCCGGTTCAAGATCAACGCGCGGCACTCCTGGTTTGCAAACGGGGAGATCAAGACGGAGATACTGGATTCCGTCCGGGGCAAGGACCTGTACGTGATCCAGGATGTGGAGAATCACCAGCCGGTCCGGTTCAACGACGGACGGGACGAACGCGTCCTGTCCATCAACGACCATATCTTCAACCTTCTGGTCACGGTGGACGCCGCCATGCAGTCCGGGGCGGAGCGGATCACCGTGGTCGTCCCCACCTATCCCTACTCCCGGCAGCACAAGAAGAAGGGACGGGAAGGGCTGACGGCGGCCCGTATCGGGCAGATCCTGGAGAACATGGGGGTTTCCCGGATCATCACCCTGGACATCCACTCCCGGGAGATCGAGAACTGCTTCAACAAGCTCAGGCTGGAAAACCTGCACGCCAGCTACCAGGTCATCCAGAAGCTAGCGTCGGTGGTGGACGTGAACTGCGACGAACTTGTGGTACTGTCCCCGGACACGGGGGCCATCGACCGGAACAAGTTCTACGCCAGCACCCTGCAGAAACCCCTGGCCTTGATCTACAAGGAGCGGGATTACTCCCGGGTCACCAAGAATGCCGTGGAGTCCAACATCACGGACATGACGCTCCTGGGGGATATCCGGGACAAGATCGTGTTCATGGCGGACGACATGCTCGGTACCGGCGGGACCCTGCTCAAGGCCATGCGGTTCCTGAAGGAACAGGGAGCCCGGCAGGTGATCTGCGCCGTTTCCCTGCCCATGTTTTCGGCCACCGCCATCCAGGACTTCGATGCCGCCTACCGGGAGGGCGGGTTTCACCGCATCATCGGCACGAACGCCATCCACCACGAAGAGTTGCTGAAAAGAGAATGGTACCTCCAGGCGGATGTCTCGACCCTCTTCGCCCAGATCATCTCCCTGGTGTACCACAACCATTCCCTGTCGCCCATGCTGGACAACCGGGGTCTCATCGCCAAGATGCTCAAAAAGGCCCAGCAGTCGTCCTGCCCGCCCCAGGGTAACCTCTTCCAGGAATGAAGGTCTTCCGCCTCCCGGCCTCGCCGAGGGCGATCCTTTTCGATCTCGATTCCACCCTGTACACCCACCCGGGATACGCGGCGTTCCAGAGCGATGTCCTGGTACGGGAGCTGGCCCGCCTCCGGGGCGTCGACGAGGCTCGAATCCGCGCCGAGATCCAGGCCGTCCGGGACCGTGTAGCCCGGGAGACCGGAAGGGTCACCTCCCTGGGCAACGCCATGGCCGAGCTGGGGGTGGACATTCCGACCAGCGTGGCCTGGCGCGAGCGGCTGATCAAACCCGAGGAATGGCTCT
>JBFZER010000401.1:0-4533 GCA_041306765.1 Spirochaetota bacterium
GGATGACCGTCCCCACCGGTGTTGGCGGCTTGAACGGCCCTGAAGTCCGTCTCTCCGGAGGGGCGGATCGCGCAAATTTTATTTTTTCCCTTGCGAATTCCTTACTCCGGCGATATGATTAATGGAAGGAAAACCAAACCGGGAGCACAAAATTGCGAATAACCACGAAAGGTCGATACGCTCTCAGGGCCGTACTTGCATTGGCCAAGAACAGCGAAAACAGCACTCCGGTATCGATTAAAACCATCTCCGAGCAGGAGAAGATTTCTCCGGAATTCCTGGAGCAGATATTTTTCCGCCTGAGGAAGGCCGGGGTCATCAACTCGGTCCGAGGCCCCGGGGGAGGATTCTATTTCGCCCGCCCTCTAGCGGAGATCACCCTGGAATCCATCCTCGAGTCTTCCGGGGAAGGCCTGGGCATCGCCCCCTGCATCTGCGGCAAGGAGCCCGAGTGCGACCGCAGGAACGACTGCTCCGCCGGGAAGATATGGAGGGAACTGGATTCCCACCTGCGATCCTTCACCGGCAGCCGAACCCTCGCCCAGATGGTCCGCCAATAGCCGAAACGACCCGGCTTCGGCAGCCCGCCCTGGAATCCCGGTTCACTCCGAGGCCGCGAAGGCTTCCATCTCCCGTCCCTTCTCTTCTCCGACAAGCCCCAGGGATACGCAGAGGGCGATCAATTCCCGTATATGCAGGAAGGCATGCAGCCGGATCCCCGCGGCTTCCATGTCCCTTCGTCCTCGTACGCCTCTCTCGATGAGAACCGCCAGGTCCGCCACCTCAAGACCCTCCCCCCGCAGGATCTCCGCGGCCTCCAGCTTGCTTGCGCCGGTGGTGATGAGGTCGTCCAGGAGCAGGATCTTCTCCCCGGGCAGGAAGCGGCCCTCCACCCGGTTGCCCGTGCCGTGGTCCTTGACGGGCATCCGGGGCCAGACCAGGGGTTTCCGCAGGCGCAGGGCCGCGGCCGTGGCCAGGGGAAGAGCGGCGGCGGGGATGCCGCCCAGGCGGTCGTAGTCCAGGTCCCGGGCCAGGAACGCGTATGCCTCCGCCGAGGCCTCCAGGAGTCGTATGTCGGATACGACGGCGCGCAGGTCGATGTAGAACGGCGATCGCAGGCCGCTCTTGAGCACGAACTCGCCCGTCTTGAAGCAACCGTTTTCCACGAGACCCCGGAGCAGGCGTTCCCGGAGGGCTTCGCGTTCTCCCGCGGATCCGCCGCCTGAAACCCGGGTACCGGGAGCCCGGCCTGCTCCGCCGGAGGAAACACGGCCGGAAGCCGCCCTGCCCTGCGAGGCCGACCTCCCCCGCCGGCCTACCCCCTTCCGGACCTCCAGCGTCCTCTCCCAGGCCTCCGCCGCGGATCGGCAGAGGGCGGCCGCGGCGGCGCCCGGGTCCGGGGCTTCCGCCACGATCCGGGAAACCGCGGGGATCACCCCCAGGCCGTCCTCCCGGGCTCCCGCCATCCAGGCCTCGGCGATGTCTCCGCCCTGGGCGCCGATCCCGGGGGCCAGGAACCAGGCCTCCGGCGCGGCGGAGCGGACGGTCCTGAGGGCCCGGATATCGTTGCCCGCCACCACCAACCCCAGCCGGTCGGACCAGGACACGCACTCCCGGGCCACCCGGACGTACAGGGGCTCCATATCCGTTGCCCCCGTTCCGACGGCCAGGTCCTGGAAGTCTCTAGCCCGGGGGTTGCTCGTCCTGCAGAGCAGGAAAAGCCCCGCATCCGGGTATTCCAGAAAGGGATCCACGGCATCCCGGCCGAGATAGGGGCTCAGAGTGACGGCATCCGCCCCCAGTTCCCGGAAGACCGCCCGGGCGTAGGCCCGGGCCGTGGAGTCGATGTCCCCCCGCTTGGCGTCCAGGAGGACGGGTATCCCCTTGGGTATATAGTCGATCGTGGCCTTCAGGGCATCCCACCCGGCGGATCCCCAGACTTCGTAAAAGGCGATGTTGGGCTTGTAGCAGGCGGCGTACTGGGCAGTGGCCTCGACCAGGCGGCGGTTCAAGGCCAGGATTTCCGACGCCGCCTTCGAGGAGTCGTCCCCCGCGGCGATCGGCCGGGGATCCAGCCCAACGCACAGGAGGGTACGGCGCTCTGCCCAGGCGGCGGTCATCCGGGAGGAAAAATCCATGGGGGGCTCCAAAGGTCAGGGTGGGCGGTCTCGATCCGCCGTCAAAGGCTACCATGGGAGCCGGGACAGCACAAGGGAGGGTATGTTTTTTCCCCCTCCAAGAGGTATACTTTACTCCGGGACTCCGGCATTGCCCTTCGAGGCAGAGCGCGATGGGATGAACAAAGGCCGGAAACCCGGTTCGGGCAGACCAGGAGGTTTTACCATGCGGAAGACGATCGCCGCAGCGACGATCCTATTGTTGCTTTCCTTCTCCGCCTTGGCCCAGGATTCCGGGGATCCCGGCTCCGGGTTTCAATTCCAGGCGGGCATCAACCTGGGAACCGACGTCCTTCCGGACGGCCTGGGAGGTTTCTCCAGCTGGACCCGCCTGGGATTCCAGCCGGACCTGTCCTTCGGGAAGATCGGCATCGGGCTGGACATAACCCTGCGCTTCAAGCTTTCCCCCGCCCCGGGGGAAGACGCCGTGTACGGCGGGGACTGGATTCCGGACTATGACGGCAACGGGAAAACCTTCCTGGACGTCTATCTGCCCAAGTTCATGTACGTCCGGTACGGCCTGCGGGGGGATCCCCTGTACGTCAAGCTCGGATCCATCCAGGACCTGACCCTGGGGGACGGGTTCATCGTGGGCGACTACGCCAACACCCGCTTCCTCCCGGAGCAGAGGCTCTTCGGCCTGGCCCTGGACATCGACGGGTCCCTCTTCCAGTTCCCCTGGATGGGAGCCCAGCTGATGACCGGAAACCTGGCCCGCTTCGACGTCGTAGGCGCCCGGATCTTCGCCCGGCCCCTGTACGGGACGGGCATCCCCATCATGGAGAGCATGCAGGTGGGATTGACGGCCGCCGCGGACTTCCAGCCGGATCTATACGCCGCGATCGCCCAGCCGAAAGAAACCGTGGCGATGTACGGGCTGGACGTCTTCATCCCGATCGTGGGGGGCAAGGCCTTCCCCCTGGCGGCCTTCTCGGACTTCGTGCTCCAGCCCGAGGGCCGCTGGGGCTCCATGATCGGAGCCGGCGGGCGCCTCTTCGGCTTCATCACCTACGGAGCCCAGCTCCGGGTCCTGGGACCCGGCTTCATCCCCGTGTACTTCGACGCCAACTACGACCTCTATCGGGCTGCCAAGCACGACGTCATGGCCCTGGCTCCTACGGGGGACACGTTCACCGGCTGGTTCGCCTCCCTGGGCTTCTCCGTCCTGGAGGACAAGATCGCCTTCAAGACCTCGGTGGACGGACCCTTCGCGGCCAAGCCCGCGGCGCCCTCGCCGAACCCCGCGGATTACCCCCACCTCCGGGCCGTGGCCACCCTCGGGGAGGGCATCGTCGGGGGCTTCTCCTTCGACGCGGTCTACGAGAAATACTTCCTGGGCAAGACGGGAACCTTCTTCGAGGACCTGGTGACCCCCGAGGACGCGGTGATCACCGCCCAGATCAACTACCACACCGGAGCCGCGGTGCTCTCGCTCCTGTACAACCTGAAATATGACCCGATCGACGGGTACGTCGTAACCTCGAGCATCCAGAGCTCGATCAAGTTCTAAGGGGGACGCCATGAAATCGCGCAAGATACTGGCAATACTGGCCGCCGCGCTGCTCGCCCCGGCCCTGCTGGCCGCCCAGGGCGGGCCTTCCATGATCCTGGAATTCGTATCCGGTTCCGAGCTGACCGTAGAGACCCCGGGGCCGAAAAAGACCACCCTGGCTTACCCTTCAGGCATAGCCGAGGACGACGCCATTCCCGTCGGATCCCTGGTCAAGACGGGCCCGAACACCACGGCGGAACTCCGCCTGAAGCCCAACGGTACCCTGGTCAAGCTGGCCAAGAACACCAACTTCCGGGTGGACACGGTGGCCGCGACCCCGAGCCAGACCAACCAGTTCGCCCTCCTGGGCGGCAAGGTTCGGACCGTGGCGGCCAAGGGCGGCAACTACGAGATCCGCTCCACCTCCACGGTGGCGGGGGTGCGGGGAACGGACTTCACCTTCGCCTTCGAGGAAGGGGCAAAAAACCTTCTCCTGGTGTCCAAGGGGGCCGTGCAGTTCGCCCGCCTTGGAGCTGACGGAGCCGTCCTGCAGTCCATCCTGGTCGGGGCCGGCCAGTTCGCGGACCTCTTCGGGTCCGCCTTCCAGGCCCTGGCTTACAGCGCGGAGCAGTTCGCCGCGGAATACGGGGACGTGGACATCGGGCCGGACAAGCTCAAGACCGTGCCCGGTCAGGACGTGGCGGACGCGGACGGCGACGGCAAAGAACCGGAGGAAGGTGAAGGCAAGAAGGACAAAGGCGACGACGGCGAGGACAGCCCCTTCGTAACGTGGCTCAAGGAAGCCCTGGGCTTCGAGCTGGGCTCGGTGACCATCGACAGCACCACCTACGCCAAGGCCGTCAT
>JBFZER010000402.1:0-7694 GCA_041306765.1 Spirochaetota bacterium
TTGACGGCAATCTTGGCCACGTCCCCCACCTTCACGAGTTCGGCTTCCACCCGGGCGGCCTGGACGTCCCACTCGCCCTGCTTGGCGACCTTGGCCATGCCGTACTGCCCGGCCTTGGCCACGGTCTTCTTGTCGGCCAGGCCGAGGTTGTTGACGCCGTTCCAGTTGGCCGCGGAGATCTTCCCGCCCTTGACCTCGATCACGGCCTGATAGCGCCAGCCGCTCTTGGAGAATTCAGTCTGCTCCGCAAAATAGAATCCGTCCGCGAGCTTCTGGGCGAACGCGGTACCCGCGACGGCCAGGATCAGCGCGATCGTGATAAGCTTCTTCATGTTCACTCCTTCGATAGGTATAGCAATAAAACTATATAGATATTGTGGACCTTGAATGTCCATTATGTCAAGGGCCCGGCGGCGGACATGCCGCCGCCGGGGCAACGAAGCCCTGCGGGCTTCGTCGATCAACCGGCCACGGTTCACTTCCCGTTGACACCGGCTTGAAGCTCATGTACCGTTGAAACTACGAACCACCGTACCCAGGAGGCCTCCATGAACCCCCTCGCGGAAGAACTGAACCGGACCCTGACGGGCACCTGCGCCGCCCGCCTGCTCTCGGCGCTGGGCACCCGGATGTATTTTCCCAAGGGTATCCTATCCCAGTCCGCGGAAGCCTCGGAAAAGGCCAAGGCGTTCAATGCCACCATCGGGATGTCCTACGAGAAGGGCCAGCCCATGATCCTGGACGCGATCCGGAACCACCTCCCGGGCCTCACCGCCTCCGAGGCTGTCGCGTACGCCCCCACGGCGGGCGTCCCCGGCCTGCGCAGGCGCTGGAAGGAGGAGATCGTCCGGAAAAATCCAACCCTCGCGGGCGCATCCCTTTCCCTCCCCGTGGTCGTGCCCGGACTGACAGCGGGCATCTCCTTCCTGGCGGATCTTTTCGTGGACCCCGGGGACGCGGTGGTGCTCCCGGACCTGTTCTGGCCGAATTACCGGCTGATCCTGGAGGAGCGCAAGGGCGCCCGGCTGGTCACGTACCCCATGTTCGATCGGGTGGGAGGCTTCAACGTGGAAGGCCTCAAGACGGCTTTGGAGACGGAGAGCCGGGCCCGGGGCAGGGTCGTGACGATCCTCAACTTCCCCAACAACCCCACCGGGTACTCCCCGACCCTCGCGGAGGCGGACGCCATCGTCGCCGCCCTGGAGCAGGTCGCGGCGGGCGCGGACCTGCTGGTCATATCCGACGACGCCTACTTCGGCCTTCAGTACGAGCCGGGCACCCTCGGGGAATCCCCCTTCGCCCGGCTCGCGGCCCGGAACCCGAGGATCCTGGCCGCCAAGGTGGACGGACAGACCAAGGAGGACTACGTCTGGGGCTTCCGCTCGGGCTTCGTGACCTTCGGCTGTCCGGGCTTCCAGGAGGACCAGTACGAGGCCCTGGTAAAGAAACTTATGGGCGTCGTCCGCTCCTGCGTGTCCAGTTCGGCTGCGCCGACCCAGTACATCCTCCACAAGGCCCTGGACACTCCGGGCTACGAGGATCAGAAGGCCCGGTACCGGAAGATCCTGGAATCCCGCTATCGCAAGGTGCGGGACTTCCTGGCCGGGCATCCGGCGCCCCCCTGCCTCAAGCCCCTTCCGTTCAACTCCGGCTACTTCATGAGCTTCGAGTGCGTCGGCGTATCCGCGGAGGTCCTTCGGAAGAAGCTCCTGAACGAAAAGGGCATCGGCGTCATAGCCATGCAGGAGAAGTGGCTGCGCGTGGCCTTCTCCAGCGTCGAGGCGCAGGATGTCGAACCGCTGTATACGGAGATCTTCGCCTCCGCGAAGGCCCTGATGGGCTAGGCCGGGCCCGCCGATACTGAATCCAGGATGTATCGGAAACCGATCGCGGCCCTCGTTGTGGGGCTTTTGCTCCTGCTCCCGCAGGTCTTCGCCCTGGAGGCGGAAACCGGGGAGGCCTCCTGGTACGGCCCGGGCTTCCACGGCCGACGCACGGCCAACGGCGAGGTCTTCGACAAGGAAGCCTTGACCGCGGCCCACCGGACCCTGCCCTTCGGCACCCTGGTGCGGGTCCGAAACCTCGACAACGGCCGCGAGGCCCTGCTCCGGATCAACGACCGCGGTCCCTTCGCCCGGGGGCGCATCCTGGACGTGTCCGAGGCGGGCGCCCGTGCCCTGGGGATGATCGAGTCGGGCACGGCCCGGGTGCGGATCGAAATCGTCCGGGCCGGCGGGAGCCCCCCGGGGGCCCCGGGCGGTCCCGCGGCCTGGCCGCCCCAGGCCGGGTCAGCGTCTCCCGCCGCCTCCGTACGCATCCAGGTCGCTTCCTACCGGGACGCCGGCAACGCCGAGCGCACCGCGGAACGGCTCCGGCTTTCCGGGATGAATCCCTCCCTGGAGACCGAGGGGGGCTACACGCGCGTTGTCCTGGCAGGAGTGCCGCCCAGCGAGAAGGACACCCTCCTGAGACGCCTGGCCGAGCTGGGGTATCCCGGAGTGCTCGTGCGCGTGGAAACCCGGCTCTAGCCGCGTCGGGACGGGGAGAAGGTAAAGCCGCCGGGGTGACCGGCGGCTTTGGACTCCAAGGGGTTGCCGCGAATCCGGCTACTTCAGGATATGCGCTTGCAGGGGCGGGAAGCCGTTGAAGTAGATGGAGCTGTAACTCTGGGTGTAGGCCCCGGTGGTCAGGATATAGGCCCGGTCCCCGATGCGCGCGCTGGTGGGCATCATGTAGGTGGTCTTCTCGTACAGGATGTCCATGGAGTCGCAGGTCGGGCCGGCCAGGATGACGTCCACCTGCTTTCCGGACCCTTTGAAGTAGATCGGGTACTTGATGGCCTCGTCCAGGGTCTCGATGAGGCCCCCGAACTTTCCGATATCCAGGAAGACCCAGGGGTACAGGTCGTGCAGGGATTTCCGGGCGATGTTCACGATCTCCGTGACGATCACGCCGCAGTCCCCCGCCATGGAGCGCCCGGGCTCTATGATGACCTTGGGCCAGCGGCCGTCGAAGTTGTTGAGCAGGTAGTTCTTGATGTCCTCGGCGTAGGCCTCGATGGTATTGGTGGGCTCCAGGTAGTTCGAGGGGAAGCCTCCGCCCATGTTGACCATCTGGAGCTCGATCCCGTGCTCCTCCCGGGCCCACTTGAAGATGCCCCCCGTGGTCGTCAGGGCCGTTGACCACTGGCCGATATCCCTCTGCTGGCTACCCACGTGGAAGGAGATGCCGTAGGGTTCCAGGCCGAGGTCCTTGGCCCGGAGGATAAGGCGGCGGGTTTCGTCCGGGTGGCTGCCGAACTTGCGGGACAGGGGCCAGTCCGCCCCGAGGCCCTCGGTCAGGATGCGGAAGAAGACCCGCGAACCCGGCGCGGCCCGGGCGATCTTCTCCACGTCCGCGGTGGAGTCGGTGGCGTACAGACGAATTCCCTTCTCGTAGAAATATGCTATGTCCTTTTCTTTCTTGATGGTGTTGCCGAAGCTCATCCGCTCGGGGTCCACCCCAAGCCGGAGGAGCTGATCGAGCTCGTATCGGGTGGCCACGTCGAAGCTGGAGCCCAGGTCCCGGAGGGTGGAGACCACCTCGTCCAGGGGATTGGCCTTCACGGCGTAATAAACCTCCGCATAGGGCATAAGGGCCCGGAGTTGGGCGTACTTCTTCCGGACGATGTCCAGATCGACAATTAGACAAGGGGTTTCCTTGTCGCCGGCGAACCGCTCTATCCGCTCGAACTGTTCCTGGGACATGTAGGTCTCGAGCGGAAAACGGTACTGGTCCTCCATGGGCGTACCTCGGTGGGTATCGGATGACCGTCCTTAAAAAAACGGCATAGCCGGAGCATAGGGACGGGCTTGCCACTTTGTCAAGGATGCGATAAACCGTTGATTATGACAGGGTTTTTCATCAAAAAGGCGTTTTTCGACGGTTGGGACCACCTCTGGGGCCTTGTGGCCCTGAACCTCGGCTCCCTGGTCCTGGTATCCGCCCTCGTCCTTGCGCCCCTGGCCCTCGGGCTGCCCGGCGGGCTGTTCTGGCCGGGCCTGGGCGTGCTGGCCCTGGTCTCCTATTCCACGGTCTGCGCGGCGGTCCTGAAGGACGCCGCGGAGTACCGGAACCTGTCCCTTCAAGCGTTCCGGGAGGCGCTCCGGACCCAGGCGGGCGTCGGCCTGGCGTACGGGCTCGCATCGGTCCTGCTGGCCTTCCTCTTCCTGATCGCCGTCCCGTTCTATCTATCCCGGGGCGGCTTCCTGGCGTGGTTCGCCGCGGGCACCCTCTTCTGGTGCTCCCTGATCCTGGTCCTCGCCCTCCAGTGGTTCCCCGCGGTCCGCGCCCTGCTGCCGGGACCCGTCCGCGCCGGGGTCCGGAAGTGCTTCCTGCTCCTGGCGGACAACCTCGGATTCTCGATCCTCCTGGCCTTGTATTCCGCGGCGGGGATCGTCGTTTCCGTCTTTTCCGCGTTCCTGGTGCCCGGCATCGCGGGGACCATGCTGGGGTCCGTCGTCGCCCTGAAGCTGGTCCTCAAGAAGTACGACTGGATCGAGGCCCATCCCGGGGCGGATCGTCGGAAAATTCCCTGGCAGGAGATCCTCGCGGAGGAGCGGGAACTGGTCGGTCAGCGCACCCTGAAGGGAATGATCTTTCCCTGGAAGGAATAGCCGGCTGCTCGGACGGTCCGCATCGCCGGGATCGTCCTCCGGGGTCTTCGGTTGACCTGCCGCCCCGGATACCCTATATTCCTTCCGTATGGCCCTACTTACCAGCCAGCAGATATCTAAATACTACGACACCTTCAAGATGATCGACGTCACCTTCACCAAGGAAGTCATAAAGACCACGGCCCTCCAGCCCCAGCAGGTATGCCTGAAATGCGTAGGCGAGCAGTGGCCCTGCGTCATCTATTCCACCTCTTTTTCCGGGGCCAAGATCCTGGCCAGCGCCAAGAGCCTGCTGGGCGAACGGATCAAGGGCGCGAACAACATGGTCAGCCTGCGATTTTCGTTCAAGATCTCGGAAAAAACCGACCCCCGGGCCTTTTTCGTGGCCGGCAAGGTATCCGGCTTCGCCCCCTACGCCCAGTCCAACGGGGACCTCCAGTTCATCAGCATCCAATACACCCAGAGGCCTCCGGACGACCTGATCGAGATATTGGGACGCCTTTTGGAAGCCAACGTGAACTCCGCCCGCCGGCGGGACGAGCGGGTCCTCCTGACAGTGGATTCCATGCGGCGGATCGGCCTTCAATCCAAGGACACCTTCGTCTTCATCCAGGGGGTCCCGCGGAAGTGCATCATCCGGGACCTGTCCTTCGGCGGAGCCAAGGTGATCGTGGTTGGGTTGGCGAAATTCCTAGTGGGCAAGGAATGCCTGCTCCGGTTGGAGTTCGAAGAACCCCGGGAGTCCCTGGACATCAAGGGCAAGGTGGTGCGGTACGAGGACGTCGAGGGACGCAAGGACCTGGCGGCCGTGGCCGTCCAGTTCGACGAACAACATATACCCATGAACTACAAGATCCATGTCAACGACTTCATCACGCAGACCCGCGGTCCCAAGCCCGAAGAAGGCGCAACCCCGGTCCCGGGGCCCGGAGGGGGCGGCGATGGCTCCGGACGGTAACGACGAAGCCCGTCTCCGGAACATCGTCTTCGTGCGCCTGCCCGAGGACTTCGCCCGGGCCATCGGGGGATTTCGGCTCGATCCGGCCATTGCCCTCCCCGTGGAGACGGGGGGAGACCCGGAACGGTTCCGGCCCGGAGACCTCGTTCTTGAAGCCCTCCTGGCCGGGATGCTGCGGGTCCTGGCGTACCGCCCCGACCATCCCGACGCGGAATACTACCGCCGTTTCGTCACCACCGTGAAACCGGGCATCCTTCCCGAGCTTTCCGAGGCGGGCATCCTCAAGAGCCGCAACGGCGACCTGGACGTGGCCGAGGAGATCTTCCGTGCCCTCATGGGCCTCTACCCGGAACGGCCGGAGTCCTATCTGAACCTCGCCTCGGTCTACGAGAAGAGGGCCCAGGAGTACGGACGCCTGGACAACCCGGGCCTCGAGGAGGAATTCAACCAGCGGGCCTTCGACCTGTACCGGCGTCTGCTCGCTTTCGATCCCCCGGTCCCGGACGCGTACTACGAGGCCGCCTTCTTCCACCTCAGGAACCGGGGCTACGACCGGGCCCGGGAGCTCCTGGAATCCTACGCGGCCCTGGGGGCGGACGAGGAACGGGTGGCCCGGGCACGCCAGATCGTCCGGAAGCTCCAAACCCAGGGAAGCCTGGATACCCTGTTCAAGGAGGCCTATGACTTCATCCGCCTGGGACGGGAGGAGGAAGGCATCGGCAAGGCCCGGGAATTCCTCGCGGCCTATCCCAAGGTCTGGAACGGCTGGTTCCTCCTGGGGTGGGGCTGCCGGCGTCTGGGGCGCTGGGCGGAGGGGCGGGAAGCCTTCGAGAAGGCGATCGAGCTGGGGGCCGAGGACGTGGACACCCATAACGAGCTGGCTATCTGTCTTCTTGAGCTCGGGGAGTACCGGGAATGCCGCAGACGGCTCGAGGCCGCGCTCCGCCTGGAACCGGACAACGTGAAGATCGTTTCCAACCTGGGCGCCCTGGCCCTCAAGCAGGGTCGTGCGGACGAGGCCGAGGCGTTCTTCCGGACGGCCCTGGACCTGGACCCCCGGGACCCCCTGGCAAGGCGTCTCCTGGAATCTTTGACGGCCGGCGATGGCGGCCCGGGCTAGGAAGGTTCCCTCCGGCGCCGGCCCGCGCCGTCGGATCGACGAGCTTGTGCGCCGTGCCCGTCGGGCGGAAACGAGGCCGGACATTCCGGATCCGGAGGAACTCGGCGGGCTTCTGCGCAGGGCCGCGGAGGCCCAGTCTTCCCTCGATTCCGCAGTCCGCCCGCCCCGGTCCTCCGGGGCGCCCGGAGGCCTTCTTACCCTTCCGGCAGACCTCCCCGTCCTGGTGCTCCCGGACCTGCATACCCGGGCGGGACTCCTGGGGCGGGCCCTGGAGTGGGTTCCGCCGGAGGAATCCCGGCCGATTCCGGCACTCCTCGACGAGGGCAAGGCCTTCCTCCTTCTCCTGGGCGATCTCTTCCATTCCGAAGGGCCCGATGCCCCGGGCCGCTGGGAGGCGGCCTGGAGGGAGGCCCGGACGGGTTACGCCCTCCACGAGGCCATGGACGGAGAGATGGCCCGGGCCTTTTCGGCGCTGGACATCCTGGCCCGGGTCATCCTGCGAGCTTCCGGCCGGGCCGCCTGCCTCAAGGGAAACCACGACAACTCCCGGAACCGGGAGGGTTTCGGGGACCACGGATTCTACAAGTTCGCCGACGAGGGAGCCATGTGCTCCGCCTGGCTCGGGGCCTTCACTCCGCCGGAGTTCCGGGAGGCCCTGGCCGCCTTCGAGGAATCCCTTCCCCTGGCCGCCCGGGGAAGCCTGTTCGCGGCCAGCCACGCGGAGCCGGCCTTCCCCCTTTCCGCCGCGGACGTGATCGAGGGGGCGCCGGAGACGGTGGAGGCCCTCACCTGGACCGCGAACGGCCAGGCCCGGCAGGGGGCCGTCGCGGAAAGCCTCGAAGCCCTTCTCGGGCCCGGAGCGGTCGGGAACGGCGCGCGCTGGATATCCGGCCATCGGCCCGTGGAAGGCCGGTACGCGCTCCGCGCGGAGGGCAGGCTGGTCCAGATACACGCCCCCTTC
>JBFZER010000403.1:0-14473 GCA_041306765.1 Spirochaetota bacterium
GGGCGGGGACGACGCGCCGGCCGACGGCCACCCGGGTCGGCCCCTCGGCCCGCTTTTCCCCCACGAGGCCCGAAGCCGGGTCGAGAGCCGGGGCACCGGGCGCCGGGCGGCCCGCGGGGCCCGCGCCCAGGAGGCCGGAGGACGGCGGAGCCCCGGCGGCCGCGCCGGGAAGAGGCGCGGGACCGGTGCCGGAAGGAGACCCGGATCCCGGGGCCGAAGCTCCGGGAGCCGGGCTTCCGGCGGCAGCCGCGGTCCCGGAACCTGCGGTGCCCGCAGGCGGGACGCCGGACGCCGGGGCGACCGCGGCCGGAGAAGTCCCCCGCCCGGCCAGGGCCGTCCGCAGGGCTCCTTCCGCGGGGTCCCCGGTCCGGGGCACCGCGGCATCGTAGAAGGTCAGGGTGAAGCCCCGGTACCGCAGGGCGGGCCCGGAGGAGTACTTGAAGGTCTCGTCCAGGCGGTCCCGGATGACAACGGGCCTGCCCGTGTCCGAACGCACCAGGATGTCCGCCTCGTGGGTCCCCTGGGCATCCAGGAGTCCGGGGTCCCCCTTGGGATCCTGGCCCGCCCGGTACCGCACCGCGAACTTGGCGAAGATCCGGCGCACCGGGATGCCTTTGTAGGTCTCCTCGCCCCGGTACTCGTACTCCACGAGGATCCGGGTACGGGTCAGGATCCCGGAATTTCGGGGGTCCACGACCCGGATTCCCTCCGCGGTCCACCGGTCCCCGGGGGAGACGGGGCCGGGAGGGAAGGCGGGAAAGCCCCGGACGCTGGGGAAGCCGTTGTCCTCGGTCATCCGAACCGAGCCGTCCGGGCCCATGCGGAAGGCCGCGGGCACCTGCTCGTCCACCCGGCGGGCTGAGGCCGTCATGTCCCGGAGGGTCTCCTCGAAGACCAGGAAGTCCCCGCGCCACAGGGCTCCCGGGGAGGTGGACTCGGGCTCCATGCGGCCCCGGACCTCCCGGTAGACGTGCCCCACGTAGCGGCCGTCCTCGTACCGGGACCAGTCGGATTTTTCCGTGAGCACGTAGGAGTCGGTCCCGCCGTAGGAAAGGAGGACCGGCTGGGCCCGGACCGGGCTGACGGCGCAGAGCGCGGCCAGGACTCCGATCAGGGCGGCCGGGGCGGCGGAGATCCGCCGCGGGAGAGGTAGCGCCCGGCTCATGCCGCGTCCCGGCCGGGCAGGCCGCAGACCGCGGCGGCCACCATGCGGGTGAACCCCTCGGGTCCCTCCCTGCGGAACGAGCCGAACTCACCGTCGCAGGAGGTGCACCCGGAGATCCGGGTTACCGAACGCAGCCCCAGCCGCCGGGCTATGCCCAGGTTCGCGGCCCCGAGGTCCAGTCTCCAGGCCCCGTCCTCGAACCGGACGGTTTCAGGTCCGAATTCGGAGCGGAATACCATCGCCCTGGCCTCGGGGACCCGGTAGCAGCAGGGGCCGATGGAGGGTCCCAGGAAGGCGTCGATCCCGGAGGGTTCCGCGCCGTACCGCTCCCCGAGGCCCCGGACCGCGGCCTCCAGGATGCCCGTGCCAAGCCACCCGGAATGGAGCACCCCGTAGGCCCCGCTCTCCGGGTGGCGGATCCAGATGGGCATGCAGTCCGCCACGGTCACCGTGGGGACCCAGGGTCCGGGCTCCACGATCAGGCCGTCCGCCTGCACCCCCCGGAGCTCCTCGGGTCCCCGGGGATAGAGCACGGTCCGGGAATGGACCAACTCCACCGCCAGCACCCGGTCCGGTTCGATGCCCTGGCCCCGGAAAAACTCCTCCCGCACCGGGTTCGGCTCGTCGTGGAAGAAACGCATGGACCCCAGGGAACGCAGGGACAGCAGGGCCCAGGGGGCGCCCCGGTCCGCGCCCAGGGGAAACCTCGCCGTACCGCCGGACCGGACCCCGGCCAGCGGGATCTCCGCATAGGTCACCGGGAATCCCTCAGGACGCCCAACTTTTCGAGCTCGTCCAGGAAATGGACCGTCCGATCCAGGCGGATCCGGATGGAATCCAGGCTCCGGAGGTATTCCTTGTTGGCCTTGCCCTCGATGTAGGAGAGGTTGGAGAGGGAGTCGTACCGGCCCCCCGCCTCCCCCTTGAGAAGCCCCTTTAGGATCGCCTGCATCTGCTTCATCGCCTCCCGGCTCCGGGAAAGCAGGGCCTCCGCCTCCGAGTTGGCCGTCTGCAGGGCGGACTGGATCTTGCGGCGCTTGATAGGCAGGGATACCAGCTCCTCCCGGGCCTGGACCCAGGCCATGCCGAGGTCGCCGCCGGGCCCCAGCCTCTTGTCCAGGCCGGACAGGGCCTCCGGGATCTGCAGGAGCTCGTTGTACGCGTCCGTGTACTCGACACGGTTGTCCTTTTTATAGAACTCCCCCTCGATGAGCAGGATCTTGAGGGAGCGGTTCATCTCCGGCACGAAGAGCTTTTCGTAGAAGGCCGAGAGGAAGGCCAGGGCCTTTTCCAGCCGGACCGGCGGGGAGCCGTCCCTCCCCTCCTCGGATATGTAACCGAACTGCACAGGCTCCGGGGAGCCCAGGAAGCCCGCGATGTCCGTCTGGAGGTCCTGCATGCGGCGCTCCACGGCGTAGAGGGCCAGCTGCTTTTCGATCCGGTCCTTCCAGAAGCCCTTGTAGATGACGAACCAGTCCTCCCCCCCCGCGAGCTCCCGGGGCCGATAGTTCGGATCCTCCAGGACCAGCCGCAGGATGTCGAAGAGGGGCACCCGGGCGTTGAAGGTGCGGATGTGGGAGAGGGCTTCCTCCACCCGGGCCAGCTGGGCCTTCAGGGCTTCCTCGGCGTCGAAATCGGGGTTCTCCATCTCATCCCGCATCTGGAAGACCAGGAGGGACTCCATGAGCTTCAGGGACGGCGGGGCGGCCATGGAGTAGAGGCAGTCCGCCAGCTCCGCCACCAGCTCCCGGGCGTTCACGAAGGGGCTTTCCAGGGTTCTCGCGGGGCCTTCCTCAAAGCAGGCGAACAGACGGTCGTAGAGGAATCCCGCAACCCGCCTGAGGAAGGTGAGGCTGCGGACGTCGGCGTACATCCTCCGGCGGCTTCCCTCGCTGATGGAGGACAGGATCTCGTCGAAGGCCGACCAGACCCCCGCCCGGACCTCGGGCTCGAGGGCCTGGGAGTTGGTCTGGGCGTACTGAAAGGGATCCGTCTCGGCCAGCAGGCGCTGGTGATGCTCCTCCAGCTCCAGGGAGGCGAGGAAAGCGTAGAACGCCCCCTTGTCCTTCTCGATGGTGCGGTCCAGGAGGTCGTAGATGAACCGGGCCGCGTCCCGAAGGCCCCGGAGCTCCTCGAGCATGCGGTCCATGAATACCCGGCGGGAGAAGGATACCAGCCCGGGGCTCCCCAGCTCGATGCGACGGGAAAGCCCCTTTAAGACCACCTCCTTGACCAGCTCATCCCGGGATTTGCCCGTGAAGATCCTCCGGACCAGGATCACCAGGCGCGCCAGAGGGTTCAGCTCGTGGTAGCGCTCGGAATAGTCGACCGGGGGCTCCCGCACGGTCTCCGGCCGGAAAAAAGGCTCGTCGGATACTTCCGCGGTACCGCGAATCCGGGTGAGCAGGTCCCGCCGCTCTTCCCGGGAAAGCCCGTGGACCAGGCGGTCGAAGGTCGAAGGTTCGCTCATACGGATACTATCCTACTCCAAGCCCCGGGCGGGCGCAATCTATAGTGTCACGAAGCTTGTACCGAAGGAGGACGAAGGTAGGGCGTTCACCCCTCCATCCGGACCCGGGCCCCGGTTCTGGGATGCGGGAACTCCAGGGCCGAGGCGTGCAGCGCCAGCCGCTCCCCCGCCCCGCCCCCGTAGAGCTCGTCCCCCAGGAGAGGCAGGCCGATCCAGGCCAGGTGGGCCCGGACCTGGTGCCGGAACCCCCGGGTCAGGGCGACCCTCAGGTCCAGGGCCCCGTCTCCCGGGCCGGCCGCGAGGATTTCCGTTCGGTAGAGGGCGGAGCCCCAGGCGTCCCGGGATTTGCCCAGGTCCGCGCCCGGGGCGGCGCAGGCCACCCGGGCGGCGCCGGGACCGTAGGGGCGGAAGAGACTCTCCACGAAAACGGGGCGGCCTTCTTCCCGGGCCGCGTCCAGGAGGTTCCGGAAAGCCTCGATCGCCGGGGCGCCGTCCTTGGCATCGGGGATAGCCCCGGGCTCGGGCCCGCCGCAAAGGAGTTTCCAGGCGGAGGCGGAAAGGCCCGCAGGCGCGGCCCGTTCGGGCCGGGAACCCGGCATGCCCGCCGCCGAGGGGAGGGCCCTCAGGGCATACTCCTTCCGGAACGAACCCGCCCGGGCCGCCGCCTCCAGGGAGCGGAAGGCCTCCTCGGTGCGGGCGAAGAGCACCAGGCCGGAGGTCTCCCGGTCCAGGCGGTGGAGGAGCCCCCCCTCTCCCCGGCCCCGTCCGATCACCAGGCCCGCCTCGGGCCAGCGTTCATAGACCCAGTCCGCGAGGCAGACCGCGGCCGGTACGTCGGGTCCGGAGTCGGCCGGGGCGGTGTGCATCCCCGCGGGCTTGTCCAGGACGAGAACTTCGGGGTCCTCGAAGACCAGCCCGGGTTCCCCGCCCCGGGGCGGAAACGAGATGGAGGTCATGCCCGAATATCCCCCCCCAGCCGGGGCTGCGTCAATCCCGGGACAAGCCCCGGTCAATACCCGGCCGAATCCCGCCGATAGGTTAAGGAGGAAACCACCGGTATGCCGAGACACCCGAGGACCGAAGCCCGCAGGACTCCCGCCGCCCGGCGCCGCGCCGACCCGGAGGGTAGGACCCTTTTCTCAATCCTCGCGGACCGGTGGTCCGGTCTGAAGAACGACGCCGCCCGGGCAAACCTCCCGCGGCTGCTACTGTTCTTCCTGGCCGCCGTCGGCGCGGGCGCCCTCCTGGTCCACCTGGCCGAAGCGGGCCAGGAGGACGGGATGTTCGCCCGTCTCTTCGACGGGATCTGGTGGTCCGTGGTCACCATCGCGTCCGTCGGCTACGGGGACAAGTATCCCCGCACGGACCTGGGGCGTTCCTTCGCGATGCTGCTGATCCTCTCCGGAGTGGTTCTCACGTCGCTCATCTCCGGAACGATAGCTTCCATCTTCGTGGAGCGCCGGATACGGGAGGGTAAAGGATTGCGGGACGTCAAACTCAAGCGCCATATCCTGGTCTGCGGCTGGAACCCGAACGCCCGGAACGTGCTGGCGGGGATTTCCGGGTCCGGAGAGGCTTCCCGCACGTCGGTGGTCCTGGTGAGCATGATGGAGAGCGACCAGTTCGACGCCCTCAAGACCCAGTTCCCCGGCCTGGACCTGCGCTTCGTGCGGGGGGACCACACCCAGGAGTCCACCCTCCGCAGGGCGGCGGCGGTAAGCGCCCAGGCCTGCATCCTGGTGCCCGACGAGACCGGACCCGGGGGGGCCTCCAACGCCGACGAACGGACCATCATGGCCTGCCTGGCCGTGAAGGCCCTGAACCCCGAGATCCACGCCAGCGCGGAGATCCTGAAGCCCGAGAGCGAACAGCACCTTACCCGGGCCCAGGCGGACGACGTGATCGTGAACGGCGAGTTTTCCGGCCGCCTGCTTTCCGCCGCCGGCTTCGAGCCGGGCCTGCCCGGGGCCGCCCGGAAACTCTTTTCCGGAGATACCCGCCTGCGCCAGGCCCCCATCCCCGCCGCCCTGGTGGGCAAGACCTTCCGGGAGGCCTCGGGATGGTTCCTTTCCGAGAAGTCCGCGGTCCTGGTGGGGGTGCTGTCCAAGGGCCGGGGCATGGCCCTGGAGGACCTTCTGTCCGACGATTCCAGCGCCATCGACGCCTTCATCAAGCGGAAGTTCCAGGAGGCGGAGCTGGACCTCTCCCGGGAAACCGGGGCGGGGGACGAGATCCGGCTGGCCCCCGGGCCGGACTACGTCATCAGGGACAGCGAGTGGGCCTTCACGGTCGGCTAGGGGGCGGGGTCATGAGGAAGACGGCGAAAAACGCGACGGCGCTCCGCAGGGTGGGAATCCTCCAGGACCTCTCGGGCGACGAGCTCGAATCGATCCTCCGGATCGCGGAACCCCTGGAGGTGAAGACCGGGGCCGTGATCATGCGGGAGGACGAGCCCGGGGACGAGGTTTTCCTGTTCATGGAAGGCCGGGTGGACGTGAGCAAGAACCTGACCCTCAAGCTCGGCAGGGCGGGTTTCGGCAGGGCCGAAAAATCCATGACCAAGCTGAGCGCGGGACAGGCCTCGGTCTTCGGGGAGATGGCCCTGTTCGGCACCGAACCCCGGAGCGCCACGGTCACCGCGGCCTCGGATTGCGTCCTGTACCGGATCCGCCGCGAGGACTTCGCGGCCCTCTGCGAGTCGGATCCCGCCCTCGGGCTGAAGGTCGTCCGGCGCATAGCCGCGGTACTGGGCTCTCGCCTGCGGAAGGGCAACGAGGACGTCCTCAAGCTCTCCACGGCCCTGTCCATCGCCCTCTCGAAATAAGGAGATACGGATATGAACCGGAACCCAGGGAAGGTACGCGGTCTCGGACGGATCCCCGCCGGCCGGCCGAGGACGATCCTGCTGTGCGCGCTGGCGGCGACCGCCGCTCTGGCGCATGCCCAGGAACCCCCCTCCGGAACCTCCGCGGCCCCGGCTTCCTCGGCCGCCTTGCCGGCCGGGTCCGCGGGCCTGCCCCGGGGCTTCCGGGGAGTGGAGCTCGGCATGTCCCTGGCGGAGGTGGAGGAGGTCCTGAAGTCCGACGAGCTCTTCCTCTACCGGGGCGGCCCGGACGTAAGCCTCCTGCCCCGTCCGAACGAAAAACTCCTGGAGGTCCAGGGCCTTTCCTTCGTGAAGCGGGCTTTCTTCCAGTTCCACGAGGACAAGCTCTTCTCCGCCATCTACGTCCTCAACCCCGAGAAAATGGACCACTACTCCGTCTTCACCCGGCTCTCCGAGCGCTACGGCAAGCCCGGGTCCCTCTCGCCCCGGGAGAGCGTCTGGTCCGACGGGAGCGTCAGCGTGTCCCTGGAACGGCCCCTCACGGTCAAATACCTCGACTTGGGGGTCCTGGACAAGTTCAGGCAGTCCAGCCAGGTCCGGCAGTCCTGGGAGGATCTTTCCCGGCAGGATTTCCTGGATAGCTTCTAGGCCGGGGCGGCCGAAGGGAAACCGAATCTACAAGTATTGGGAGAACTCCACTTTCTCCTTATTCGGACCTTCTATGGTGAAATATTTCACCCCCCTGGCCCAAAAATCGCGCTTCTGAATCTCACCTTCCAGGACTATGTATCCCTTCCCCCGAATGGCGGCGAAACAATCTTCTATGTCGGCGACATCCAGGGCGACATGGTCTATCGCCCCGCTGTCCATCTTCGTCTCTTTCTTTTCCACCACCTCGAGGATGAGGTTTCCGAGCTTCAGAAAACTGATCGGATTCCCGGATCGCCCCGTGGCGGTATGAGCGCTAGCGAATCCAAGGGCCTTGTAGAAATCGAGAGTCACGTCGTACCTGCTTGTCGGGATCCCTAAATGCTGCAAACCCAGTATTTCCATCGAATCATCCTTCCATGTCAATTAGTGGTCATGAGCTCATAGATCTTCTGAAATCCCGAGGCTCCGATTTTGAATATGGGAACGGAGACGGGGTCGTGGGCGAGCAGGCTCATGGAAATTTGCGCGAAGGCGATCACATCGACCACCTTTTCCACTTTGCGGAGAGCGTCCCGTACCATCTCGTCATGCCGCTCCCTGTCGCCGCTCTGCAGAATATCGAACGCTCCTTCCACCACAAAGTCCTGGATTTCGATGTTCTTGCCGAGCTCTGCGGCTTTTCTTCGGATCGTCCGGTCTATGGCGACCGGGCTTGTGGGGATGGTACCGATCACCCCGATTTTCTTCCCATTCATGACCGCATGCTCGGCTACGGGTTCCTCGATCCCCATCATCGGGATACCCAGGAAAGGCCGGATGCTCTGGGTGGCCTCGTTCACGGACGTGCAAGTCACGATTATTCCGTCGGCCCCGCTTTGCTCAGCCGCCTTCGCGTAATTCAGAACCCTGGAAGCGATTTCCGGGGTCATCTTCCCGAATTTACGGGTTCCGACGAGAAGGCTGTCGTCCATGATATTGTATGCCTCGATTTCAGGATGCTTCTCCAAGAACGGCCTCGCGAAAGGGTTGAATATCATGTCCATGAAATTATTGACGGTGTTGATTGTATACAGGATTTTCCCCATGCTGTTCCCTGCCCCTTTCCGTTGAATATGATGGATTCACTCATGCCTTGTGGGCGAGGGTCTCCTCTATCGCGCTAATGATGTCGTCCGTGGTCAATCCCATCGCCTTGATGAGGTAGTCCCGGGTACCGACTTCTCCGAACCGGTCCTTTATGCCAACCCTCTTGAAGGGAACATAGGCTCTCCCTTCGCAAAGGACTTCCGAAACCGCGCTTCCCAGACCGTTGATATAATTTGCGTTTTCAACCGTCACGATCGCACCGGTTTTCCTTGCAGATTCGAGGATCGTTTCCGCGTCGATCGGCTTTATGGTGTGCATATTCACGACACGGACGCTTATTCCCTTCGCTTGCAAGGCTTCCCTCGCCTCGATCGAGTTCCATACGCAAATATTTCCACAGGCGATCACCGTGATATCCGTTCCCTCGCGGACGACATCCGCCTTTTCGGGCGTGAAGACGTAATCGTCCTCGTATATCCGGTGGGGGACTCTCCGGAAAAGCCGGACGTACAGAGGACCGTACATGTCTGCCAACACGGGGAGAGACTTCCTCAGCTGCACGTTATCCGCGGGCTCAAAGACCGTCATAGTCGGCAATGTACGCATAATGCCAAGATCCTCTACCGCGCAGTGCGTCCCGCCGTTGTGCTCGCATCCGACGCCCGGGTCCGTGCCGACGATTTTCACATTCTGCTTCGCGTAGCAGACCGATACTGTGATCTGGTCATAACATCTTCTGGTCGCAAAGCAGCCGAAAGTATCGCAAAAGGGCACCTTCCCACATGTCGACATTCCAGCGGCAACTCCGATCATGTTGGCTTCCTGGACGCCGACGTTGATCACCCTGGCGGGATGTTTGTCCTGTATTTTCCTCGTCCCGCTGGAAGCCATCAGGTCCGCCTCCAGGATGTAAATCCGCTCATCTTTCTCCACGAGCTCGGCCATGGTCTCGCAATAGGTGGTCTTCATGTCTTTAGTGTCAAGCATCTTTCAAACCCCCGCCTCTTCGAGACCCTTTACGAGCTTCTCGTACAGTTCATCCGTCATGGCCACATGGTGACAATTCGGCGTGCCTTCCAGGCCCACGAGTCCGCGGGCTTTGATGGTTTGAAGAATGATGGCATGCGGCTTCCCATTCCGTATTCTGGCCCGTTCTATGGCTGCCTCGATTTGCTCGACGTCATGCCCGTCGATCTGTTGAACATCCCAGCCGAAGGATTCGAACTTGCTGTCCAACGGGTTCACGTCCGAAATATCCTTCACGTACCCGTCTACCTGCCCTCCATTCGCATCGACGAATAGTATGACATTGTCGAGTTTCTGTTGATGCGCGAAAAGCGCGGCCTCCCAAACCTCGCCCTCCTGGCATTCACCATCTCCGACCACGCAGTAAACCCAATGTTCCCGGGAATCCAGTTTTCCGCAGAGGCCCATTCCCATGGCGGCCGAGACGCCCTGCCCAAGAGATCCGGCCGTCATGTCGACACCGGGAACCTTGTTCATATCACAATGGCTTGGAAGCTGTGTTCCGTCGTGGTTTAGGGTCTTAAGCCTTTCTACGGGAAAGAATCCCCTCATCGCAAGCAGCGTATACAACGCAGGACCCGCGTGTCCCTTGGACATCACGAAACGATCTCGGTTTGGATCTCGCGGATTCGCGGGATCCACATTCATGAATCCGGAGTAAAGGACGCTCAGGGTATCCATGATGGACATGATGCCTCCGAGATGTCCATTACCGGCACACTTCACCGCTTCCAGGGCCAACAGACGCGCCTTCCTGGCCGTCTCGCGGTATCCGTGAATCTTCTCGCAAACCATAATCATCTTCTTCCTTGGAAAGATTTTCTCGGTACTTCGCGGGCACGGCCGGCGGCGGACCGTCAGCCGTGCCCGACTATCAATCCGTTCTTTTCACTCAATCACTTCGCAAGCGCGTTGATCTGGCTGACGATTTCCTTTGCCTTGTCCCCGTAATTCTTGTAGAATTTTTCATAGACACCCTTCGTGGCTTCCTGGAATTCCTTGACATCCTTGATTTCGTTGAATTTCATCCCGCCGTCGACGAGTTTCTGTCGGAATGCCGCGTCGTTGTCCGCGCTGTACTGAACCTGCCATTTGGATGCATCGCGCGCTGCATCCATGAGCGCTTTCTGGTACGCGGCGGGCATCGAATCATAGAGCTTCTTGCTCATGTAGACGTAGCCGCTGTTGTACTGATGATTGGTTGCGGAGACATATTTTTGAACCTCGAAAAGACGCATGCTGAAAATATTGGCAAAGGGGTTTTCCTGGCCATCCACGACACCCTGCTGGAGCGCACTATACAGCTCCTTGGAACTCATCGGCGTCACGACCGTGTTCAATGCCGCGAAAGTCAGCTTCATGGCTTCGATTTCGGGAACCCGCATCTTGATCCCTTTCAGGTCAGCAACGGTATAAATTGGTTTCACGTTGTTGGTAACCTGCCGGAACCCGCCTTCGAAGTACGTCAACACCTTGATGTTGTGGTTTTTCTCGAGATTCGAGCACATTTGCCTGAAGGACTCGCTGTCATGGAACCGTCGAATCTGTTCCCGGCTCGTGAAAAGGTAGGGCGCGTCCAAAACGTTGAACAGCGGCTCGTAGACTCCGAGCATGCCATTAACGGTCATATCCAGGTTTCCGATGATCAGGCTTTCCGACATCTCCCGCTCGGACCCGAGCACCGACTCCCCGTAGATCTTGATCGTGACCTTCCCGCCCGTGCTCACAGCGAGGGCTTGGTTCATCTTTTCGAGCCCCATGTAAAAAGCATGTGACGGCGTCTTGTCGATCCCTACCTTGATTTCATATACCTTTGCCGGTTCCGTCGTGGCGGATTTCGTCTCTCCGGTCCCGTTGGCGAACACCAATCCAGCGCAGAAAATCAGGGCTGATAGAAACAGAAAAGCTCTTTTTCCAGACATACCAGTCTCCTTTCATGTGCGGGACCCTCGTCCCGTATTGATACGTTCACATCGAAAATCGATGTGATGGGAACCTGATTCACCGAAAGAACATCCTGTCCGCACATTCGCTAGAAAAGAACGGAACCAAGCCATAACGACAATTCGGGAATATACGTGGTAAGAAGCAGCACAACAACCAGCGGTATAAGCAAGGGCAGCAATTGACCAGATATCTTTTCCACGGATAGACCGCTTATTCTGGCAACCGTATAAAGGCTCATTCCGACAGGAGGAGTAACGACACCGATCATCAGATTCAGAACCAGGAAGACGCCGAAATGAACGACATCGATCCCCAGGGCGTTCGTTATCGGGAGCAACAGAGGAGTAACAAGGATAAGTATGACACCATTTTCGAGGAAGCAGCCCAGCACCAGCACCATGGCGTTGATCATCAAAAGAATGAGATTCTTGTTGGAGGTGATCGCGTAGATTCCGCCAACAAGCAGTTTCGCGGCTTCCTCGATGATCAGAACCCACGAGAAACTCGAGCTGCAGGAAACGATGAACATCACAGCCGCTGTATTTCCTACAGTATCGAGAAGTATTTTCGGAAGGTCCCTGATCTTCACACTCCTGTAGACAACCATGCTGAGGAAGAGCGAATATGCCACGGCTACCGCGCTTGCTTCCGTCGGAGTGAAGACCCCCGTCATGATTCCCCCGAGAATTATCACGACGGTCAACATCGGAAGGAAGGCTTCTTTCATCGCAACAAGCTTTTCCCGGAAAGAGAATCGCCTGTCTCGAGGATAGTTTCGCCGGGAGCTCAGGATTACGATAGATACCATCAGCGAAAGCCCCATCAAGAATCCGGGGATTATCCCTCCGATGAACAATCTTCCGGGAGATGCCTCCGCCATCGCCGCGAAGATCAGCATCGGAATGGAAGGCGGAATAATGGGACCGATGGCCGAGGATGCACAGGTTATCGCGGCGGAAAAATCGTCCGGATATCCTTGATCGTGCATCGCCTTCATTTCCACCTGGCCTAGACCTCCCGCATCGGCGACGGCGCTTCCCGACATTCCTGCGAAGATCATGCTTGCGATAACGTTTACGTGAGCCAGACCCCCGCGAACCCTTCCCACGAAGCAACGGGCAAGATTGAAGATCCTGTCTGTAATCCCGCCGTCGTTCATCAACCTTCCAGCCAGGAGAAACAGCGGCACGGAAACCAGGGTAAAGGAATCGATGCCCGTTATCATTTTCTGTGCAACCGTCAGTATCGTGAAGTCCGAACTCAGAATCGCAATGATCGCGGCTACGCCAAGCGCGATGGAAATCGGCAGTCCGAAGATGGCGAGAAGGAAAAATACGACAATCTCAATTACGATCATAGTACAGGTCCTTTTTCGGCTGCCCTGGAATCGCTCTTGTGGTCAAAAATCTTGTTCATAAGATTTGCCGATGAATGGATCGCGCAGGTGAACATGCAGACCGGAAGAGCCGAGTAGAGCATGGACATCGGCATGCCTGTGGACACCATCCTGGTAACGTGTACCTTGCCTACTACGGTAATTCCTATCAGGAATACAAAAATGAAGAATGCCAACTCGATGACTTCCATGAGCACGGAAACCAAGGCTTTCACTTTTGCGGGGAGTAAATTCACAAAGCCGGCAATTACGATATGTTCCTTGCTCCTGAAAAGGATCGAGGCTCCCAAAAAACAGGACCAAACAAAACTCGTCGTCGAGTAATCGGAAATGCCCAGCATAGGCCTTCGAAGTACGAAGCGGGTGAATACCCCCAGCAGAATCATGAGAAAGAAGGACGCCATCATAGGAACGGCGACGATCCTCGAAATCCTATCGAGAACAGCACTCGTCCAATTCAGGATCTTCAGCATACGAATCCCCCGGATTTCTGGGATGAACCCTATAAGCCGCGCTTCCAGCCAGTGAAACCTGCTCTTCGTCGACAGATTCCTGATACTCCCACTCTTGCAGAGAATTGGTATTTGTCAATTATTAAATGGTCATAATGTAATTATTTACATTGTTTGGAGTTTTACTTTGAATGTATTTACACGTAATACGATTAAGGTAGGTAATTTTATTCCCCTCTTTTCGTCGGAAGCATATTTTAAATTGACATTGCCGCCGCAAGTCTCTACTCTCCTAGAATGTAAAGGAGTTCACAAGCAAGCATCCATGGAAGCAAAAAACGACGATTCCAAGATCGAATATCTCTCCCGTATTCGATGGCGATACGACCTCATGTCAAAGAAGAACAAGTCAATAGCGGATTATATTTTCAAGCACAGGAACGAGGTGAAGCACCTTTCCATCAACCAGATCGCGGCCAAGGTTGGAACCAACCCTCCCGCGATAACTCGGTTTTCCCAGTATCTCGGCTTCCAGGGATTTGCCGAACTGAAATTTCATCTAGAGAAGGAGATACTCACCGCGAATTCTCCGGAAGATCTGATCTCCTCCTCGGATTCCGTTGAGATGATCAAGCAGAAGATGATTCTTCAGAATTCCCATATCATCACAAATACGCTCTCTTTGGTGGATGGAAAGAAGATAGAACAAGTAGTGAAAGCATTCCTGAAAGCCTCCAAGATCGAGTTGTTCGCCGAAGGGGGCTCGGCTGCGACCCTCGGCGCCTTGTATTCCACCCTCATCAACGCCGATTTGCCCGGAAGGTTCTTTTCGGATGCATTCCTTGCCATCAACGCCGCGTCCCAGCTTAAGCTCTTGGATGTCGCCATATGTGTGAGCTATAGCGGGAGCTGCATCAATGGAGTCAATTTCTTGAAGGAAGCCGACCTTCGAAAGGCCACGACGATCGCCATTACGGGGCACGCGAACTCACAGCTAGCCCGGATCGCGAAAATCACCCTTCTGACTACGACCAAGTTCAATAACGACATCCGGGATCTCCATAGCGCGCGAATGAGCGAACTCTGCGTTATCGGCTTGCTGCAGAACGTTCTGTTCTCGAGGATGGAGGACCACCTGGGAGAGAAGCTGGAAAACACCAAAGAGGCTACCCGGAGAACCCGGTTCAAGAGCGGATACGACATACTCCTTTAGGCTACTGAAGGGAAGTCGACCCGGCTGACTTTCGGACCGAAAAACCACGCCTTTCCTGGTTGAACCGAGCCTATAGGATGACCGTTCCTTCGAACACCGTCCGCGCCTTCCCGGCCAGCTCCACCGTGTCGCCTTCGATCCTGATGCGGATCGTCCCGGGCCGGTGGGAGGCCTGGCGCGCGGTCAATTCGGCGCGGCCCAGCCGGTCGCGCGCCGCACGGACGCGGCGCCACGGTCAGTCGC
>JBFZER010000404.1:0-3682 GCA_041306765.1 Spirochaetota bacterium
TCGAAGGTGAGCTTGTAGCCGTATTTATACTCGCGAACTACACCCGGGTGCGTTAAGGCGTCCTTATCGACAGGAAGATAGAAGATTGTCTGGTTATACAGGTTAACAAAGAACATCTTGCTCAAAACCCAGTCAAAATATGCGCGGAATCCGAGTCCGATTGCCTCGGTACTAGGGCTGGAAGCCTTAAAATCACCCCCAGTACCGGCTGCGGTCGCTTCGGCTACCCAATCAGTATTATCAGGAATTGGCAGCAATATCCCCGGAGCAAAAGCGATTCGGAATACTTCATTCTTGATAAACCCGTTTGCTCCCATTATCTGGAATTTTGCTCCTATAAAAAGGTCCAAGAACCCATTCGCGGTAGCTTCACCTCCAGCTCCAGGATCGTTCTCGATGCTCGAGGAGAAAACATAGGCGGGGGCCCACTGAAAGGCTCCCGTGATCTGGTCAGTGATCCCAAATTCCAGAGCGGCACCCAGCGTCATGGCGGTGATCTTGCCTAATGGCACATTGGGACCTAAGTCTCCCTCACTATCAAATTCTTGGTCGATGGTATTGCTCGCGAACACGAAGGACAGCCGGAAGACCCCCTTGGGCAGGACCTTCGCGTCGTCGGCAAAGGCCGGAGCCAGGACGGCCAGGGCCATGAGAAGAATCAGCAGTTTCTTCATGCGTACACTCCTTGCTGTGTAATCTGGAATCCGGTCGAGGACCGAATTGTCCTATAGAGTACTATCAGATCGTTCTTAATGCAACATATTATGTCTTTTTGTCATGTTTACCGGAGAATCGCGCCGAAGGAAGCGGGACCCCCGGGGTCAAGATTCCCGCCCGTCCCCCGGCTGAAGTGGGTTTCCCTTCGGGCTTCCTGATTCGCCGGTCCGGGAGTATGCTTGCGCGACAGGGAGGGACCATGCTCGGCTACCGCCACGCCTTCCACGCGGGCAACCACGCGGACATCCTGAAGCACCTCGTCCTCTTCCATTGCCTGCGCCACATGACGGTCAAGCCCAAGCCCCTGCTCTACCTCGACACCCATGCCGGGGCAGGGGCCTACCGCCTGAACGAGGGCTACTCGACCCAGACCCGGGAATGGGAGACGGGCCTGGGTCGGCTGGCCGGCCGGCTTCCCGGAGGGTCCGTACCGGCGCCGGTCCAGGAATACCTTCGCTTCCTCGAGGAGTTCGGCCGGAATCATCCCGGGGAATTCCCGGGCTCCCCGGCCCTGGCGTCCGGCCTGCTCCGGCCCGGGGATCGGCTGGTTCTCCGGGAACTGCACCCTGCGGACTTCGAGGAGCTCCTCTCCCGGTTCGCGGAGGATCCCCGTGCCCAGGTCCGGATGGAGGACGGCTATTCCGCGATGAAGGCGTCCCTCCCTCCTCCTTCCCGGAGAGGACTGGTGATCGTGGATCCTCCCTATGAGATCGGCTCCGAGTATGACCGGGTCGTCGACGCCCTGGCGGACGCTCTTGCCCGGTTCGAGACGGGGACCTACCTGGTCTGGTACCCCCTCCTTGAACGGCCGGAGGCGCGGGCCCTCCCGTCCAGGCTGACCGCCTTGACCGGCCGTCCCCGCCTCTCTGTGGAACTACGGGTGCGGGGCTCCATCCCCGGTGAGAGGGGTATGTCGGGCAGCGGCATGGTCGCAGTGAATCCTCCCTGGCCCCTGGAGTCCGCCCTCCGGGCCGCCCTGCCCTTCCTGTCCGTCGCCCTCGGACAGGATGAATCGGCCTCCTGGCGACTGGATCTTCAATGAATCATCATTCCATAAAACAAGGATTCATCAATTGAAACCAGAACCGATCGGGACCTCTCTTTTTTTCCGATTCTACGAGGAGAGTCTTGATTATTTATCGAAAGGATTCCATTATTGTGCAACTCTCCCAAGAATCCCCATGAACAAGGAGTGAGAACATGAAGAAGAGGCTTGTAATCGTAGCGGCTCTCGCGGCGATCGCCCTCCTGGCTTTCGTCGGCTGCGCCGACAAGGGACCGAAGACGATCAAGATCGGTGTGGCGGGCGCCCATACCGGCGACCTGGCTTCCTACGGCCTTCCGTCGGTCAAGGCCGCCGAGCTGGTCGTCGAGGAGTGGAACGCCAAGGGCGGCGTCCTGGGCAAGAAGATCGAGCTTGTCGTGGCGGACGACGTCTGCAGGCCGGAAGTGGCCACCAACACCGCGGCCAAGCTGGTGGGAGACAAGGTCATCGCGGTAATCGGGCACATCTGCTCCGGCGCCACCAAGGCCGCCCTCGGGATCTACAAGGATTCCAAGATCATCACGATCTCCCCGTCCGCGACCAACCCCCCCCTCACCAAGAGCGGCGACTATCCCAACTTCTTCCGGACCATCGCGTCGGACGACGCCCAGGCCGAAGTCGACGTGGAATTCGCCATGAAAAAGCTCGGATTCAAGAAGTTCGCCGTCCTCCACGACAAGGGTGACTACGGCAAGGGCTTCGCCGAGTTCGCCAAGGGCTACCTCGACGCCGCGGGCGCCCAGGTGCTCGTGTTCGAAGGCATCCAGGTCGGCGCGGTGGATTACTCCGCCATCATCAACAAGGTCGCCGCCTCCGGCGCCGAGGCCATCCTGTACGGCGGATACCACCCCGAGGCCTCCAAGCTGGTCAGCCAGATGCGCGCCAAGGGCATGAAGACCGCGTTCATCTCCGACGACGGCGTGAAGGACGACACCTTCATCAAGGTGGCCAAGGAAGCCGCCGAGGGCGTGTACGCCTCCGGCCCCGTGGACACCACCACGAACCCGCTGGCCGTCAAGGCCGCGGCGGATCACAAGAAGAAATACGGCGAGGATCCGGGAGCCTTCTTCCTGAACGCCTATGCCGCCACCCAGGCCCTTCTCAACGCCATCCAGAAGGCCGGTTCCGTGGATTACGACGCGGTCACCAAGGCCCTGCGCTCCGAGTTCGTCGAGACCCCCCTCGGGAAGATCAGCTTCGACGCGAAGGGCGACGCGATCGGCGTAGGATTCTCCGTGTACCAGGTTCAGAACGGCGTGTACGTGGAGCTGAAGTAGGACAGGCTTGTTACGCCGGGGCGCCGAAGGGTTCCCCGGCCTGACTCCCAGTCTGGAACATTCCGTACCTTTCGGGTACCGAGGGGTGTCCATCGAGCGTACGGCTCCTGGACGCCCCTTTGCGTAGTCGGGTCTTCCATGCAATGATTCCGAGGGCGGCACAGGCTTCGCCGTCATCCGCATCCGAGGAAAGGAGAGGTTTAGGAACCACCATGGACCTAGACTATTTACTTCAGCTATTCATATCGGGCATGACCCGGGGCAGTATCTACGCCTTGATAGCCCTCGGCTATACGATGGTGTACGGCATCGTGCAGCTCATAAACTTCGCCCACGGGGAAATCTACATGATCGGGGCCTTCACGGCCCTCATCGTAGCCACGGTCCTCAACATGACCGGGATGCCCGGCATCGCCGTGTTCGGAATCGCGATGGTGGTGGCCGTGGTCTATTCCGCGGCCTACGGCTACACGATGGAAAAGGTAGCCTACAAGCCCCTGCGGAACGCCCCGAGGCTCTCGGCCCTGATCAGCGCCATCGGCATGTCGTATTTCCTCCAGAATTACGTCCTCCTGGCCCAGACCTCCGACTTCGTCTCCTTCCCCGCGCTGATCCCGAAGTTCCGCTTCCTCGCCGGCGTCGC
>JBFZER010000405.1:0-5204 GCA_041306765.1 Spirochaetota bacterium
CATGCCCCGGATGAATATACCTACAGCAAGCACAGCATGGGCGCCGACCTGTTTTCCCTGTTGGGAAAACTCGGCCACCTTCCCGTTCACATCGCGGGGCATGACCGCGGAGCGCGGATTGCATACCGGATGGCCCTCGACTCTCCGGAATTTCTGCATACCCTTACGGTAATGGGCATCATTCCCACTTTGGATGTGCTTTCCATAATGGATCCCTCGATCGCCTTGGGGCTCTACCATTGGTTCCTGCTGGCCCAACCCGAGCTGTTCCCGGAGCGGCTGCTAGGCAGCGATCCCGACTACTTCATCGCACACACCCTTGATTCTTGGTGCTCTAGGCCGGGGGCGATCGGAGAGACAGCGCGATCTGAATACATGGAGCGCTTCCGGGACCCCGGAGTGGTTCATGCGGCTTGCCAGGACTATCGCGCGGCGCTGACCATCGACGCCGAAGCCGATGCCGCGGACGTCGAAGCGGGCCGGAAGATAGTCTGTCCGACACTGGTGGCATGGGGCGATAAATCACTCCGGTACGTTAAGGATATTCCCGGAGTCTGGAAGCGCTGGGCCTTGAACCTTGAATTCGTCTCCCTCGATTGCGGCCACTTCGTCATGGAGGAGCGGCCGCGGGAGACGGCGAAACTGATATCCCGGCATGCACTCGGCGGTCTGTTAGGAAACCTGACGACTTGAGCGCCGGGCTTTTTGTATCCGGGGCGCCCCGGAACGGTTCCGGACGGCCCTGGGGACGGGGTACGCTGAAGTCCTGAAGAAAAGCTGACCTGCGCATCCCGGATCCAGGCTCCTCGGATTGACACCCGCCTGCCTCGGTAGAATACTGACAACAGAACGCAAACCGCAGGAGAAAACCATGGAAGCCGTCCAGAGGGTGCTCTTCGTCGATCCGTCCACGGGGTTTTACAAGCTCCGGCGCTACAAGGTCGGGGACTACTTCGGCCCCGTGGACCTGGGTCACCACATCACGGACCGCTGGCGGAGCCTGAACATCGGGGTGGGGATCTTCGCGGGCTCCATCCTGCCGGGCTCCAACCGCCTGATCGTCAACGGCTTTTCCCCCTGCTGGCGGGGCTTCTATATCTCCTCCATGGGCGGGGCCGGGGTGGCCTTCGACAACCTCGGCATCAACCTGATCAGCATCGTGGGCAGGGCCCCGGTTCCCTCGATCCTCTACCTGAACCGGAGCCACGGCGAGGAGATCGACGTGGAGGTCATCCCGGTGGACCTTGCGGAAGCCTGGTCCCACGGCCGGGGGGGCTTGTACGGCCTCATGGAACTGGTCCTGGAGAAGTACGGCGGCCGCTACGAGACGGATCCCCGGGTCCTGGCTGTGGGGCCCGCGGCCCGGTCCACGGACTTCGGAGCGATCGGGTCCGCCCCGGTCTCCAAGGGCAAGCTGACCTACGTGGACACCTGGGCGGGCCGGGGCGGCTTCGGTTCGAACATGCTCCAGGAGCACGGCCTGGCGGCGGTGGTCTTCGGCGGGACCTTTGTGGACGAGGACTTCCGGGACCGCAAGGTGGCGGACGAGTGGTTCGAGCAGAAGTACCAGCAGAAGCTGGCGGCCAAGGACTTCGAGAGCACCACCAAGTACCGCTTCGACCCCAAGTTCGAGACCGGCGGAACCTTCGGGGTGAACTACGCCACCCTGAAGGGCCGGGTGATGGCCTTCAACTACCGCACGGTCTTCGACACCGAGGAAGCCCGGCTGGACCTCCACAAGCGCCTGATCCTGGACCACTACCTCAAGCAGTTCAACGAGGAGACCATCCAGAGCCGGAAGCAGGCCACCTGCGGGGAGCCCTGCGCCGCGGTCTGCAAGAAGATGAACGGCGAGTTCAAGAAGGACTACGAGCCCTACCAGACCATGGGTCCCCTGTGCGGGGTCTTCGACCAGAGGGCGGCGGAGAGGTTGAACCACAAGGCCGACGCGGCGGGCTTCGACGGGATCTCCCTGGGCGGGGTCCTGGCCTGGTTCATGGACCTCCTGGACCGGGGCGAGCTTGCCGGGGCGGACCTGGGTGTCTCGGGCAGGCCGAAGTTCGACGCGGGGGGGTTCGACCCCGTGGCGGACTCGGCGGCCAACGCGGATCTGGCGGAAGGCCTGGTCGAAACGATCCTGGAGAAGCGCGGCATCGTGGACCTCTCCGAGGGGGTGCGGAAGTTCGCCCGGCGGGTCGCCAAGGAACGGGGTTCCCGGATCCTGGACTCTTTCGTCCACACCGCGAACGGCCGTCGGGGCTGGATGGTGCCCAACCAGTACTGGACCCCCGGGGCCCTGGCTCCCATGGCCATCATGGGCAAGTACTACATGCACTACGGACCGGAGTTCCTGCCTCCCCGGAAGCTGGGCCGGACCTGCGCCGACCGGCTCAAGAAGGAGCTGGTCATGGACAACCTGGGGGTCTGCCGCTTCCACCGGGGCTGGTCCGAGGAGATGCTCCCGGACATCGTGGAGTCCCTCTACGGCAAGAAGGAAGCCTTCCTGGCGGCCACCGCGGTCTGCGCCAGCCGCATCAACAGCCGCAACGCCTCGGTCTACTGGGAGAGCGAGCGGAACCTGGACTTCGTGGTGAGCTTCCTGAAGCGCCGCCGGGACGTGGAGGGGGACGCGGACCCCGAGCTTGGCCGGTGGATCGGTGAGTTCGAAAAGGACCGCCGGGAGGCGGGGCTCTCGTTCTGGTACGAGATGCGCAAGGGCATCGACGAGAGCCTGCGGGAATTCTTCTAGGAAGGGCGACCGCGGGTCCCGATCCGGGCGTCCGCGGCCCGGTGCTTACGGCCGGTCCGGCAGGCCCCTGGCGTCCAGGACCAGGTCGTGGACGCGGTCCAGCTCAACATAGACATAGGGCGTCCCGTCGTAGTCGTGGATCCCCGCGCCTTTCTCGGGGATGCGCAGGCCGGCGAGCTCCTCGGTTCCTTCGAAAGGAGTGGACCACCGGTCTTTGAGGTTCCTGCCCTTCACCTCCGCGTAGCGGTCCTCGGTCCGCCAGTTCACGGGGCGGCCTTCGGCGTCCACGGTCATCACCGCGGAGACGGCCATCTCGGGCCCCCGGGAGTCGACGACCTTGATCAGGTTCATAGCCTTGATGAGCATCCGGCCTTCCAGGATCACGGAGAACGAGGAGATCCGGGGGCGGCCACGGGCATGGGAACCCAGCCTCCGCCGTTCGGTCCGTCCCCCGCGCCGGCCTCGGCCGGGGCCGATCCGGCTGCCGAGCTTCGGGCGGCCCCGCCGGCCGGGTAGTCGAAGGACCGCGGCAGGGATCGCGCCCGGCCGACGTCGGTCCGGGCCCGCCTCTCCAGGCCGCCGAGCTTCGATGCAAGCAGGAGCCCCGCCGCGGCGGCGATGATACCGACGAGTACACGTATCGCGATGCTCATGGCGCCGTCTCCCGGCCGCCCGCGGCAACGGCCTTCTCCAGGGCGTCCTGGACCGCCCGGAGGATCACCTTGCTGCTCCCCGTGGCTCCGCTTACCGTATCCACCGCCAGGCTCTGGGCGGCGATCACCCGATCCACGACGATCTCGGCGGGTTTTCCTTTTCCGCAGTCGTGACGGAGGATCTCGATCCGGGCGATGGTTCGGGAGGCGGTGATTACGGAAACCCGGGCCGAGACCAGGGCGGTGTTCCACTCCCCGATCCACGTGCCGTCCGCGACCTTGGCAAGGCCGGGATCGACGATCTCGATCCGATCCAACTCTCCCAGGGCCGCGCAGCTCCCCAGCAGCAGGGCGAGCGCGGCGGCGGCCGGTGCGGCCCGCCGTCTTCCTTCCGATCTCATGAAACGCTCCTTCCGCGCCCGTTCCGGCGCGCAGATCTGGTATTCCCGGCGGGAGATTCCCCTCCGGGCGGCCGCCCCGAAGCGGCGGCCCGTACGGCCCCGACCAGGTAGTCGGCGGCCGATTCGATCAGTTCCTGTTCCCGGGCTTTCGGGATCCCTTCGTCCTGAACCAGGGAAAGCGCCGTGCCGTACAGCGCGGCGGCGGTCCAGCGGCCGACCCGCGCCGTCTCCGCGGGGTCCCGGGTTCCGGCCAGGATCGCCGCGGCCAGATCCGGAATGTCCCCGAAGGAACCGGCGGCCACGGCGGCACCGGTCAGGGACGGTAGGGCCCGAGACCATTCCGAGCTCAGCCGGAATCCCGTCCGGTCCCGGATCCAGAACCGAAGGTAGTACCGGATCGTGGCGGCCAGGACCGCTTCCGGACCCTCCGCCCCGCGGCGAGCCGCCGTGAGCCCCTGGACGAACCGGCCGTATCCCCGTTCGATCATGGCCCGGACGATCTCCGACTTGCTTCGGAAATGCCGGTACGCGGCCGGGGCGGAAAGTCCGATGCGCTCCGCGATCGCCCGCATGGACAGGGCTTCCAGGCCGTGCTCGCGGCTGATCGCCTCCGCCGCGTCGAGTATCCGGGACCGGGTATCCGGGGTCTCCGTCTCGTGCATCGCCTTGACCTCCCCGCTCGGCTTGTTAACATCGTTAACTTCGTCGTGTGTAATGTTAACGATGTTAACCGGACGTGTCAAGGGGTGGTACATCCAGGCCCCCGGGCGGGGACCAGCAACAGAGTGCCCTGATCGCGGCCGGCGAGGCCGGCGGCATCCGTTTCTTGAAGGATTCCATGTCGCCGTACCCCCACGACGTGGACGTGAAGGCCCGGCGCTTCGGGGGGACCGGTTTCAGCCCGTCAGAAGCCGCTGGATACCTTGAACAGGCTCACCCCGGCCTCCTCGTCCGGTCCCCGGACGAGTCGGATGCCCCGGGTCTCCCGGATCACAACCTCAACGGTCGCCAGGACGGGGCAGCCCGCCTCCAGGATCTGTCCTCCGAGGACCCGGTTCCGTTCGTCGCACAAAAGGGCGTGCAGATTAAGGCAGGGTTCGCCGTCCTCGCCCTCCCCCAGGGTCCCCTGGGCGGAGAGGATTTCCAGGGAACACGTTTCGTACCCCGGAGGGGTGAAGTAAAGGGACGGGTGGTCGATTTGACTGTTTCCGCATTCCAACGGAGGGGCGCGGGGGCGCCGCGAACGGGGGAATTGGGGACCTCGCCCCTGGGGTTGCATAATAATGATAAACATTAGTAAAATAATAATGTTATGGAGGTTACCGTGAAACTTGTCCCAGGTTTCTTCATCCCGGCCTCGATCGCAGCCGCCGCCCTTGTCCTTCTCTCCTCCTGCGTCTC
>JBFZER010000406.1:0-9648 GCA_041306765.1 Spirochaetota bacterium
AAGACCGCCCCCCCGCCGGTGACCCTGCGGACGATATCCACTCCCATCCGGGCGCAGGCCTCCCGATCCACCTCGTCCTCCAGGCCCTGGAAATACCCCAGGGTCACGGCCGGGGGATTCCAGCCGTACAGCCGCAGGGTCGGAGGCCGGCGGCCCTCGGCCACGGCGTTGAGTACGGCCTCGTCCAGGCCCATGTTGAAGGCGCCGGGTTGGACGCCGGTTTCAAGCAGGCGGAAGGTCATGGAGCATCTCCTCGAATACGTCGGCCGCGGCTCCTGCGGAGAGGCCGAAGAGTTCCACGCCCTCCCGTTCGATCGCGTCGGCAAAAACTTGGCGGAACGCGGAGGCCGGGATGCCGATCAGGCTCGCTTCCGCCCGGTCGAAGCCCTCTTCCGGGTGGGCGAAAAAGTCGCCCCGGATGGAGACGGCCTTCAGGACGCCCCCCTCGATGTCCGCGGACAGCTTGAGCAGCTTTCCGGCGGGGATCTTCACGACCCGGCGCAGGATCATGATCCGCCCTCAAAGGCCTGGCGGGCATGGTAGCTGGTCCGGGCCAGGGGACCGGACACCACAGCGGGAAAGCCCCGCGCCCGGGCTTCCCGCGCGTAGTCCGAGAAGACTTCCGGCGTGACGTACTCCGCCACGGGGACCTGGTCCGGCGTGGGCCGCAGGTACTGCCCCAGGACGACGCTGGTGCAGCCGACCCGGCGGAGGTCGTCCAGGACCGTCAGAACTTCCTCCCGGGTCTCCCCGAGGCCCAGTAGCAGGCTGGACTTGACCACCTCGATCCCCGCGGCCGCCGCCAGCTCCAGGGTATGGAGGGAAACCTCGTACGAAGCCCGGGCGTCCCGGACCCGCTGGAGCCGGGGCACGGTTTCCACGTTGTGGGCCACCGCGTCGGGCCCTGCGGCAAGGACGAGGTCGAGCTCGCCCTCCCGGAAGTCGGGCACCAGGACCTCCACCCGGACCCCCGGATTGCCCTCCTTGATGGCCCGGACGCAGGCGGCGAAGTGCCCGGCGCCCCGGTCGGGAAGGTCGTCCCTGTCCACGCTGGTAAGCACCGCGTAGGAGAGCCCGAGCTCCGCGACGGCCCCGGCAAGCTGGCGCGGTTCGTCGGCGTTCACCGCATCCCCGGACTTCCCCGTGGCGACCGCGCAGAACCGGCAGTTCCGGGTGCAGGTGTTCCCCAGGATCATGAACGTGGCGGTTCCGCAGCCCCAGCACTCCGCCTTGTTCGGGCAGCGGGCCGAGTCGCAGACCGTGTGCAGCCCCCGGCGGTCCAGGAGGCGGCTCATGTTCCGCCACTCGGGGCCGGAGGGCAGGGGAACCCGCAGCCAGGCGGGTTTGGGGCCCGTCACTTTCTCATCCCCTCCACCACCAGGCGGCCGGAATCTGAGAGGGTTCCGGCGTCGGGCTGACCCAGGATCACGATTCGGAAGATCGCGGTCTCGATAAGGGAATAGACGAGGTCCGTGGCGGCCCGGACCGGGATCTTCCGGAACTCCCCGGTCTGGATCCCCGCGATCATGAGGGTGGACAGGATATGGCGCATCCGGATGGTCCGGCGCCGGACCCGCTCGTCCGGGTCGCCCCCCGACCTTCTCATGTGGTCCAGGTACCCGAAGATGACCGTGAGCAGCCTTTTCTCCCGGACACAGCGCTCCAGGACCATGCCCAGGATGGCGGTAAGCTTTTCCGCGTTGGACAGGGACTCCCGTCCGGCGATCTCCCGTACGTCCGCCTCCAACCCGACGGTGAACTGCTTGATGCTGTAGGAGAATATCTCGCGCTTGTTCTTGAAATACAGGTAGAGGATGGTGCGAGTGATCCCGCAGCGCTCGGCGATCTTGCGGAAGGTAGTATCCTCGTAGCCTTCGTCCGTGAAGACGTCCAGGGCCCGTTCGAGGATCTCCTTCTTTCGCTTATCGTGCTCGACTACGATTGACAAAACACGGTCCTCCTGTCACCTACTATATAACAAGCGGATCAGCTTGATAAGGCCGGGGAGGAAAAATCGCCCTGTGCTGCCGGCCTTCGGTGTCGTATACTTCCGCCATGGAGCGGTATACCGAGATCGACGTCCTCCGGGGCCTAGCCCTGGTATGCATGGCCGCCTACCACCTGGCCTACGACCTGGTGGCCTTCGGCCTGGTCGAACTGGCCTTCTGGGAAGGGTTCTGGTGGTGGTTCCCCCGGTGCATCGCCGCGGCCTTCGTCACACTCGCAGGACTCTCGATGGCCCTGCGGAGGGCGAGGACGGGAACGGGACCGCGGGCTTTCCTGGCAAGGGGTCTGCGGCTCGCCGGGGTGGCGGCCTCCATCACGGCGGTCTCGTATTTCGCCCTGGGTCCCCGGGCTTTCGTCTTCTTCGGGGTGATCCACCTGATAGCTTTCGCCACCCGGGAATCTTAGCCTCTGGCTGACCGGCCCGCCGCGGCGGCCGTCCTGGGGACGGCGGTATTGATCGCGGGCCTGGCCCTGGGAACCCGGAGGTTTCCCGGGCTTTCCCTGGCCTGGCTGGGTCTTCGCCCGGAAGGGTACCATCCCGCGGACTACCTGCCCGTCCTGCCCTGGTACGCCTGGTTTCTCTTCGGAATCGCCCTGGCCTCACTCCTCTACCCCGGAGGGCTGCGCCGCTTCGAGCCGCCCCGTGTCTTCACGAAGTCCATCCCGACCCGGGCCTTGGCATGGCTGGGCCGACATTCCCTGGCTATCTACCTGGTCCACCTGCCGGCGTTGTACGGGATCGTGTGGGGGATATCGAGAGCGGGGGTATGATGTCGGCGTCATAGCCCAAGTCGCGATGAGGGCGATTCCCACTCCAATAAAACCATGAGATTCGGCATTGACGGCCGGGCTCAAAATGCCCTGTCCTAATGGTCGGACAGAACTTCCTTCATCATTCCTACAGGCATATTTGAAAGAAGTCTCCATTCTCCATTTTCCTTGACGAAAATGTTCAATGATTCCGTTTTTTGCTTGTTCCCATTTTTCATCTCAATTTCGATCAACCCGAACTCATACGCAAGATTTTCTTTGATTTTGATCATATATACTTCATGGGTATGGGTCTTGGGTTGATTGTTCTGCAGAACGGTTTTCAAGAATTGCAGATACTGTTCCTTGTTATAACTTCTCTGGTTGACCACATACAAGAAATTTTCCGATGCTATTTGCTCTGCGATCTGGAGGCCGTTCGGCTGAGTCCACATCAGACTGAATTTTTTTATCAACTCCCTGATTTTGCCCTCCTCCGATGGATCATTTTGCGCAGACAGCAGCGAAGCTGAAAGTACCACCAGCACAACAACGGCGATGAACCTCTTCATAGAATGCCTCCTTGAGATAAGTAATAAAAAACCTAAACACGCGTTTCCCAGGCAAAATCGGTCTTCCTCTCCCTAAGGTATGCGGAGCCCGCCGCGTGTATCCAACGTTCAAGCTCGGCGGCACGGCTTGCCGGCGTCCTACGGAGCGTCTTGCGGGGCGGATTCGTCATCTTCCGCGAAGCCGGGGTGTTTGCTGAAGAAATCCCAGATAACGTCCGTCGCATTGATCCTGTCGGAAACCGGTCCAACCATGCTTTGCGGCAAGATACTTCTGCCGCCGGCCCAAGTATGGCCGAGACCTTCGACGGTGAGGTAAACCACCTCCGCACCATCGCCGCAAGAACCGTAGGTTTCGGTTCGGACGCCGTTGAAGTCCGATACCTTCATCGGTGTCGGCGCGCAGCCAAGGGCTCGGGACCACTTCAGTATCGACTCGCGCACGGGCGGTTTCGGTTTGGAACGAACACTGTCGCTGGCGCCGGTTGCGAGCTTCGGCTCGCCGCCTTCGATCAGGTTCAGTGGATCGGCCGTACCCGTGATGTAGCACATGGAAATCGGGTACCGGAACTTCGGGGGATCAATCCACAGTGCCCCCGCGACGGGCGCGATGGCGGCGATACGATCCGACAATTCCACGCCGACGCGGAAGCTCATCGAAGCGCCGTTGGAGAAGCCCGTGAGGAAAATCCGCCGTCGGTCCAGAGCGAACTTAGCGGCAAGATCGTCGAGCATAGCCGCGATGAAGCTGACATCGTCTGGAGCCTTCTGACCGGGATAAAATCGGTCGGATCCGTCGTTCCAGAGCTGCGGGTTGCTAGAAAAGTGGCTTTGCCGTGAGGGATCGCGCGCCAAGGCATTGGGAAAGACGACCAGGAATCCCTCCTTTTCGGCCTTCGCCGTCCATCCGGTCTCCCACATCGCGGCTCTGGCGGTACCCCCGCCCCCATGCAGCATGATCACCATCGGCGAAGGGGTTCGAGGTCTGTAGGTGGCGGGAACATGGACAATGTAGGACCGCTCCAAGCCGTTCACGGTGATCTCAAGCGTGTGGCTTCCAGGCTCCGAATGCTTGTTCTGAGCGTAAACATTCTGGAGACTGATAGCAAAAACCGAGAAGTAAACAAGGAGGATCGTCAAGGACGCAGCCATCGTGCTTCTGACCTTTCGGTATGGCATTATCTGAATCACCTCCACGATCGATCTCTGACTACCCTGCTCATTTCCGGCGAGGAGTTCATGACGAGTCTCATGGCACTATCATATTCGAGCGCGCCTATAGAATACAGGATCAAGATCAGCATTGACAGTGTTAACTTCGTGGTCGCCTGCCGTGTCGTGTCCACGGTATCCCGTTGCCGAGCTTCGTGTTTCGCTCAACGGACGGCGGGAATGATTTCGACCTGATACCAGATCGTCCGCTGCGCAGCGTCGATCGTGAAGGCTGCCCCCCCCCGCTCGGCGGTGACGGGTACTGCCGACTTGGGCGCACCCGCGGCGTCAAGAGCCAGGACGCGCACCTGCGACGCCGGGTAGGGTATACGAATTCCGGCAGCGATTCCTTCGGTCACCGTCGGAGCCTTTCCCGGTTCCGGATATGTGATGTTCACACCTGCCGCAGGCGGAAAGCCCGCCGACTCGCCGGACGGATACCGACGGCAGGCAAGCCCCGTGTTCGACGAAAACCCGCATGCGGTCAGTAGAATCTTCTCGGCTCCCCGAGCCAGCGTTTCACCCTCGAGCAGGCTCATCGAAATCACCGCCCATCCCTGGATGGCGGCACGAGGTCGTATCATGATACCCTCCAAATCGAAGTTCTTTCCGGTGCAGCGACCGGCAACGACCTTGGTCCGATCTGTGTCGACGACCATGGTTCCGTTGCTCGCACTCCAGACCACCTCTCCGGTATCCGACCGCATCTCACGGGTATCGGTGCCGCGGGCATCCGCGGCGTCCAGGGCGTCCGAAGGCACCTTGTCGCCACCGACGGCCAAGGCGATCCTGTGAACCAAAGCCGCTCTTCCCGGGACACCCACCGTGGATGCATCGACGAGTTTGAAGGGCGCGGCACCGGACAGGCCGGCAAGCTCGTCCGACTCCCTCAAGGGCACAGCCACGGTTCGGCGCGCGGCACGTACATCGCCCCGCCGGAAGATGAGGGCGGCATGAGGAAGGCTCGCCCATTTCCCGACATCGTTCGCGATCTCGAAGAACTCATCGATCATCCCGTCCCGCGGATCGCCCTTCCCGTCGCCGTACTGGAAGGCGATGATGGCATCCCAGTCCTGGAGCGCCGCGTAAGTCGAGAGCACCACATAGGATTCGGCTCCAAAGGAGTTCGGGAACGGGTGATTGTACTCCGAGACCATGAAGGGCTTGCCCGCCACCCTCTTGACTGAAAGCTCGCCGATCGTTCCTCCGTCCGCCTGGCCGATCATGCTCTCGTTTCGGATCCACCACGGCGAATCCCACCAGTTCCTCACCGCCGCAGGGTGCTGCCAATAGCCGTGCGAGTCGATGATGTCGAAACCGCTCATGAGGCTGGGGACGGAGAATCCGACTTGGGTGCCGATGGTGAGAGCATGGCAGCGGAGCTCCTCCTTCAGGAACCTGTTCATCGCCGTCCAGTACTCACGTTCCCTCCCGATCAGGAAGGAGACCCAGTCCCGCCTCGCCGCATCGGTCCTCCGCCATGAGTCCTCATTGAGGAAGATGCCGATCCTGGAAAAGTCGTCCTCGGTCGGCAGAAGGCCTGTTCGGCTTCCGCCCTGTCGGAACGAGACCCTCGCAATGCGGTATTCCCCGCGGTGCACTGCGAATCCCACGAACGAGAAGACCGCCTTGGAAAAAGAAGCAGGGGAGACGAAGGTGTACGTGTAATCCCGCCATTCCTCCGAAAGCTCGATGTCGTTCCGGTAGAGGACCTGCCAGGAGCCGCCCTGCTCCGTCAGGCTGATCGACAGCTTAGCGCCCGGGAAGGCCTTCGCGCTGAAGCGGATCGTGTACGGATGTCCGGCCGCGACGCTGGTGATCAATCCCAACTGGACGCTCCAGTCGACGTCACTGGTGTCCGTGACGCGGACGCTTACTGCGTTCACGCCCGGCCCGTAGCCGCCCTCCACGACACCACCCGACGCTCCCGCCGGAGGCTGGACAGAAAACCACCACGGGGGGAGGGACCCCGACGCGAACTCGCCGTTGTCGATGTCATTCGCGGAAAGAGGCTCCGAGATGTCGCCCCATGCCTTCCTGAGCGCGCCGAACGTCCCGTATTTCTTCGCGAGAAAACCGTCCCACAGGGCACCGAGTTCGGATCGGAACTCCGCCGGAAGGACATCCATCCTTCCCAGGCGCCAAGCCTGGATCAGTCCCTGCTCGTTGAGCACCTCGACGAAGGCCACGGCCGGGTCGTCCAGGAAGCTCGCTCCGGAAGAGGGGCGGCGCCGCCCGAGGAAGCTTCGCGCGTACTCCTTCTGAAGATCCAGCATGCGCGAATTGAACATCGCGGGAATCTGCTGATCCTTGGGGTTCATCGTGTCAATGGAGGCGGGCAGACCGTCGCTCGACAAGAATTGGCGGCCGTCGAGGAGCCCGAGAAGGACGTAGATGCCGTTCCTCTTGAGGGCGGATACGAGATACTCGAGCCGGTTGAAGGTATCCTCGTTCAGGTGCCGGCTGTCGCGCCGCGTGTAGTCGATGATTGAAGGCGCCCCGTACGGCTGATCCACGAGGTGGATCCGGACGAGGTTTATGCCGAACTTGGCCAGCCTTCCGGCGATCGCTTCCGCCTCGGACCTTTCGGGATAGCAGTCGCCGATAGTTATGTTGACGCCCAGGAACCGAATGCGTTCATCACCCGCATAGAGATGCCCGTCGGAACCGACCCGGATCCGTCCTTCCCTGCCCGCCGGCGCGTCATTCAGCGCGCTCACGTCGGTGATCGTTCTGGAGGCGTCATCCCAGGGGAAGACGAAGTCGAACAGGCCGGTGTGCGGATCTGGACTTGCGGTGATGTACGACCAGAGGATGGACAACCCCAACAGGAGCGGCATTTTTTTCATACGACCTCCCTGCATCGAGCTGATCGTTTCACTCCTCCTGCAGCCCATCAATTTCCCGTCATATCATATTCAGTCTTCTACGTTTAATTTTCGCGCGTATCCTCGACCTAACGGCCTCGAGCTCAGCCGCCCGACGGGCGCGGGCTGACTCCCCGTGATTGTCGCGCGCGCCGGCGTGCCAGGCGCTCCGCCGCAACAGGATACGCCTCCGAAATCGCCGCAGGCCTTTTCGGAATTTTACGCCGGACTCCCGGATGGCGCAACGCCGGACTGGATTGACTGTATTACATGGGAAGAAGTTAACCAATTATTTCTTAGTGAACCGGTGGATGCCGGTGTTTACACCATCCGCCTCATTTCCCTTTTCCCAGGACTTCCTTACATGGAACGAGTCTTCACATCATTCGCGCGAGAGATCAACCGGAAACCTGGCCTTACTTCGCTATCCTGATCTCGTCGATCCCAATCTCTGCACCGTTCAGATCCTGCTGTTCGGCGGAGAACTGGAGGCTGACCACGTTGCCCCAGGAGAATTTTCCACTCGCGAAGTACCATTTTTGTTCGGAACGCTTCCATGCGCCTACGTCGGCCATGTCCGAGAGGGGGATTTGGATGAGATGCCACTCCCCGTCTGGAACAAGGAGAGAGGCATCCACCGTACGGGCCATTCGCCAGGGATAATCCATCGGGCCAGTTTCTCCGTTCATGAAACGAACTTCGAACGTGCACTTTGCTCCTGAAGCGCGGGCCATGAACCGGAGTGCATAACCCTCTTTCACGAGTCTGGAAAAATCCATGACGGTATCGAATGCGAAAAGGAAGGCATCGAACCGGGCAGCGTCTTTCCAGACGATGGAATAGCGACCCGCTGCAGGCCTGGTGGCAGAGTAGAAATCTATAAGGCCCGAATTCTGCCAACTTTCGATGAAGATTCCCCGCGTGGTATGATCCTCGTAGACGACTATTTCTCCCGCTTCAGCTTTCTTGAGCCACTTCACCTGTGGCGGAACGGTGAAACCCAAGGCTTCCACCAAGCCTATGTCGAGGTCATGGTTGAACCGTCCCCCTGCCAGGTCCCGGAAGATGCCGAAGCTGCCGTGGTAGTCCCAGCTTGTCCAGGCCACGCCAGCTCCTTCAAGATAGGTACGCACATCGCGATACCAGCGGACACGGTCGGCGGGTGTGCTTTTCGACTTGTAGGCACCGAACTCACCGCAGAAGACCCTCACACCTCGATCGGTACCGAATTTGACCGCCTCATCGAGGTACTTCCTGAAGTATGCGAAGGTACCCTCCGTCTTGTACGCCTTGAGCCTGTCCGCCCACCACGTATCCTGGAGGCTCTTCGGAACCGGCGGGATGGAAGCCGCGTCCGGCGGATAGGGCACGGACGACAGGTCCGCGAGGGAAGGTGATGTCCACGCCGCGCCTTGGTGCGTGAACAGTAACGGTTCGTAGAAGTGGAAGGTATAGATGAGGTTCGTGTCGGCATACCTTGGCAGCGCGGCTAGATCCATGATGCAGTTGTAGTTCGCTGCCCCGACGATGATGGCGTGGCGCGTATCGATCTTCCGTATGGCTTTTATTACCTTGCCCTGGATCTTTCCCCATTTGGCAATATCGATGCCGTGGGGCTCGTTCAAGACCTCGTAGATCAACAAGTCCGAACGATCCTTGAAATGCGCGGCCATCTGCGGCCAGACCTTGAGGAGGACATCCTCTATGTCTGGAGGGGTCGGCTGGATGGGGTCGAAGGTGTGATTGTCCAGAATTAGGTGGAGGCCGGTCTCTTCGGCCATGTCGACGGCCTGTTCCAGGAATTCCAGAAAAAGGGGATCGAGGACATAGTCGGGTTTCCCGGTTGTCATCGCGTGGAGATGTATCGGCAGACGGATGACGTCGGCGCCGAGGCTTTTGATGTTCCTGAAATCTTGTATTGTGTAGCGGGTGAATTGGATAGTGCGCGGGGACGGAGCCTCGAACCAGCGTGTAAGATTAACACCCCGGGAGAAGGGCATGTCGGCTGCCGTGAGAGTGGCGCTGAAGAAGGCTGAAGCGAGGACTGCCGTGCATACGACGCAGAACTGTTTCAAGCTGGCCTCCATCGGATGTATACCCAATCATAGGTCTTGATCGACAAAACGACAGGGTTACTACCGAGTACCTTGTAATAGTCTATGCCAGCGCAATTTTGATGCGCCCCCGATGACTTCGGTATGTGCCACGGCCACAGAATCGAACCGCGAGGGTCCTGCCGTGTC
>JBFZER010000407.1:0-9630 GCA_041306765.1 Spirochaetota bacterium
GGACGCCCCCGTCACCGTCTCGGGGCCGGCGGATCTCGAAGTGGGCCCCCTGAACCGCGCCGCAGCCAGCCCTCTCTTCCTGCGGGAGGGCATGCGGTCCCTGGCCCTCAAGCCTTCGGGCGCCGCGGGCACCTCGGCCGGGGGTGCCGGGGCGGACCTCTTCGACGCGGCTGCGGCCGGCACTTCCGACAAGGCCGCCCCGGCCGCCGGTAGGGCGCCGGCGGCTCCCTCCGTGCCCGCAACCTCCCCCTTCCCTCCCGCCGTCGACCCGGCTGTGCCCCCGGAGCTCTCCGGCCCCGGGGAGTACGAAACCGTTACCGACGAGGCCGCCCTGGACCGCTGGCTTGCCGCCGCCTCCCGGGCCGGGTTCTTCGCCTTCGACTGCGAGACCGACGGTCTTTCCGATCTTTCAGCCCTGCCCGTGGGCTTCTCCCTCTCCGTGGAGCCCCGGAAGGCCTGCTACGTCCCCGTCCGCTGTCCGGAAGGCACCTCCGTGCCGGAGGCGGTACTGCGGGCGAAGCTCGGAGCCCTCCTGGCCCGGGAAGACCTGGTCATGGCGGGGCAGAACCTGAAGTTCGACCTGCACATCCTGGAAAACTGGGGCATCCCGGCCCGCTGCCGCCCCTGGGACACCATGATCGCCGCCTGGCTCCTGGACTCCGAGCGGGCGGCCTTCAACCTGGAAGCCCTTGCGGAGTCGTACCTGGGTTACCGGGGTATACGCTTCGACGAGGTGGTGCCCACAGGCTCGACCTTCGACAAGGTGCCCCTGGCCCAGGCGGCAAGGTACGCCGCCGAGGACGCGGACCTGACCCTGCGCCTGGCGCGCCGTTTCGAACCCGAGCTGGAACGGGCGGGCCTGGCGGACCTGTTCCGTGACGTGGAGATGCCCCTGCTCCCGGTGCTCGGCGGGATGGAGCGGGCGGGCATCCGGGTGGACCCCGAGGAGCTCAGGCGCTACGGCAGGGAGCTGGACGTCTCGCTCCGGGACATCGAGGCGGAGATCTACCGCCTCGTGGGCCACGAGTTCAACATCGCCAGCACAAAACAGCTCCAGGAGGTGCTCTTCACGGAGCGCAAGCTCCAGGCGGGCAAGAAGACCAAGACCGGGTATTCCACGGACATCTCCGTCCTGGAGGAGCTTGCCCGGGAGGACCCGGTTCCGGAACGCATCCTCCGGCACCGCACCCTGGCCAAGCTCAAGAGCACCTACGTGGACTCCCTGGCCGAGCTGGCGGGTCCGGACGGCCGGATCCACACCCACTTCGTCCAGACGGGCGCGGCCACGGGCCGGCTCTCGAGCCGGGATCCCAACCTCCAGAACATCCCCATCCGGGAGGAGGAGGGCCGCCGGATCCGCCACGCCTTTTCCGCGGAAAGCGGGCATGTCCTGGTGTCGGCGGATTATTCCCAGATCGAGCTGGTGGTATTCGCCCACCTGTCGGGGGATCCCGAGCTCCGGCGCGCCTTCGCGGAGGGCGCGGACGTACACCGCCGCACCGCCAGCCTGATCTTCGGGGTGCCGGAGCCCGAGGTCGGCCCGGACCAGAGGCGCATCGCCAAGACCATCAACTTCGGGGTGGTGTACGGGATGAGCGCCTTCCGGCTTTCCAACGAGCTGGGCATCGGGCGGGCCGAGGCCCAGAAATTCATCGACGCCTACTTCGAGCGGTACGCCGGAGTCCGCCGCTTCATGGATGCGACGATCCGGGCCGCCGAGAAGGACGGCTATGTCCGGACCCTCCTGGGACGGCGGCGCCCCGTCCCGGCGGTGGCGTCCCGCAACAAGAACGAAAAGCAGGCCGCAGAGCGGGTGGCCGTGAACACCCCCATCCAGGGGAGCGCGGCGGACATCGTCAAACTGGCGATGCTCCGGGTCTGCCGCGCCCTGGCGGATCTCGTCCCCGAGGCCCGGCTCCTTCTTCAGGTCCACGACGAGCTCATCGTGGAGGTTCCGGAAGCCCGGGCCTCGGAGACGGCGGCGGTCATGAAGCGCGAGATGGAAGGGGCGGTACGCCTGGCGGTGCCCCTGCGGGTGGACGTCGAGACAGCGGTCCGCTGGGGGGAGATGCACTGATGCTCCTGGGACTCACCGGAGGCTACTGCGCGGGCAAGAACCTGGCCGCCCGGCTGCTTTCCCGACGGGGCTGGGCCTGCTGCGACGTGGACGTGCTGGGCCATGCCGCCCTGGAACTCCGCCTTCCGGAGGTGGCCGATCTGCTGGGCCCCGGCATGCTCAAGCCCGACGGGAGCCCCGACCGCAGGGAGATCGGCCGCCGGGTGTTCGAGGACCCGGACCTCCTGGCCCGCTACGAGTCGATCGTGCACCCCGCCCTCTTCTCCCTGGTGGACGAGGTGATAGCGGGGTCCGGCGGCCGGGACCTTTGCCTCAACGCGGCGATCCTCTACAAGCTGCCTCAGGTCCTCCGCTGCGCGGCGGTGCTGGAGCTACGCTCCGCCCTGCCTGTCCGCGTGCTTCGGGGCAGGGCCCGGGATGGACTTCCGATCGGGGCCATCCTGGACCGCATCCGCCGGCAGAAGCCCCTCTGGGACCGCAGGAAAGACTATCCGGGCCCCGTCCTTGTCCTGCGGAACTCCGGATCCGAATCCGGCCTGGCCCGGCGGCTGGACGGGGCCTTGGGAAGACTCCCGGCGAGCCGCGGCGGTTCACAAGCTTCGTGACACCCGGGAGCTTGCGCTAAGCCGGACCGCCCTTCCCGCCGATAAAGGAGAAAGGAGCCCGCATCCCTGCCCCCGACGGGGGCGGATCGGCGGGGTTCCCCAACGTTCGGGAGGGGCTTGCGATGCCTGTTGAAACCAAGAAGGTCCTGTGGACTGTCATTTCCGTCGGTCTATTCCTGGTCGTGTTCTTCGGAACGGCGCTGCTGTTGTTCGCTCCCCGCAAGGGCGCACCCCAGGCCCCCGCGGCCATCGGCAACGAAGCGCCCCCCCGGGCCGGGGAACCCGACGAATACTTCCATACCCCCGTCCCGGCCCCCGACCCTGCCGCGGCGCTCCCGTCAGCCCCGGGCGACGTAGTCGTCGTCTACGGCGAGAATCCCCCCGCCTCCGCCCTGCCCGGCGCGGCGGCGCCTTCTGGAACCGCGGCTCCCGCCCCCGGCGGGACCGCCCTGCCCGTGCCGGCCAAGAGCGGCACGTACACCCCCGCTTCGTCCTCCCCCCCGGCCAAGGCCCCGGCAGCCAAGCCGGCCTCCCCCGCGCCCAAACCCAAGACCGTGACCGTCACGGAGTGGTGGATCCAGGCGTCCAGCCCCACCAGCCGTTCCCGGGCGGAGAGCCTCCAGGCGGAACTTTCCCGCCAGGGACTGTCCTCGGTGATCACCCTCAAGGAGGTGGACGGGACTACCCATTACCGGGTGAGGATAGGACCCTATACCTCGGAAAAAGAGGCCGCGGGCTGGAGGGACCGGATCCGCGTCATCCCGGACTGCGCGGAGGCCTACGTCTCCAAGACCACAGTCCAACGTACCCTGTAGCTCTCCGCGAAAAGTTTCCCGGAATTAACCACGGAGAGCACGGAGAACACGGAGAAAACCGGGCTAAGGCGACATAGCCGCGATAGCGCAACCATATTGAACAGGATGAACAAGACGAAACCTTGGAAGGATTCCACATCCATCCTTGATCTTGTTCACCCTTTCTCATCCTATTGATCCTGTCGAACCCGCGGGGAATTTTTTCTCTTCTCCGTGATCTTTGTGTACTCTGTGGTAAGGTCCTGTGGATGTCGTCCTGTCGTCAGCGGCGCGGCAGGGACCTCGCCAGGCGGAACCCCAGGTAGTCGAACTTGTGGGCGGGGTCCACGAACCAGCGCTTGGCGGGCCGGAGATTCGAGGCCACGTTGAAATAGGAGCCGCCGCGGACGACCCTCAGGGCCGCGTCGTCCGGGCCCCGGGGATCTCCGGTCCTGCCGGGCGGATAACCGGCGTACCAGTCCCAGCACCACTCCCAGACGTTGCCGCTCATGTCGTGCAGGCCAAGTTCGTTGGGATCCTTGCCGCCCCCGGGATGGGTCCGGTTGCCGGAATTCAGGTTGTACCAGGCCACGAGTTCCGGGTCGCCGCCGCCGGAATACGGGAGCCCCCGGGCCTTCTTGCCGCCCCGGGCGGCGTACTCCCATTCCGCCTCCGTGGGCAGACGGTAGCCGTCGACCGCCCAGTCGCAGGTCACCGTATTGCCGGCAACCAGGTATGCCGGTTTCATTCCGTCTTTTTTCGATCGCCAGTTGCAGTACTCCACGGCGTCCCGCCAGGTGAGGTTGATCACCGGCCGGGACCAGCGTCCCCAGCCCTTGTCGTCCGGCCGGGGCTTTCCGGTTGCGGAGCAGTACTCGTCGTACTCGTCGAAGGTCACCTCCCGCTTGGCCAGGAGGAAGGCGGAAACGGATACCTCCCTGCGCGGCCCCTCGTCGAAGGACCGCCCCGGCTCGGCGTCGGGAGATCCCTGGGTGTAGGTCCCTCCTTCGACGAAGACCATCCAGTCGGGCACCCGGACATCGGTCTGGGCCGCCAGGGGCGGCAGGGCGAGGAGGGCCGCCAGCGCGGCAAGGAGGGCGGATACGGGGGGGCGCCGCAGACTCATCGCAACCTCCGGTCGGGGACGGGGCGGGGCCGAAGCCCCCCCCGCCGCAGGGATCAGAGCACGTGCTTGAGGACGAAGAAGAATCCCACGATCCAGGTGACCACGGGAATGTCCTTGGCCTTGCCGGTGCAGAGCTTGAGAAGGATGTAGGCCAGGATTCCGAATACCAGGCCCTCGGCGATGCTGTAGGTCAGGGGCATGAACAGCATCGTGATGAAGGCGGGGATCGCCTCGGAGAAGTCGCCGAGGTTGAGATCCTTGACCGGGGAGAGCATGAACAGGCCGACCAGGACCAGGGCCGGGGCCGTGGCCGCGCCGGGCACCAGGAGGAACAGGGGGGAGAGGAACAGGGCCACGCCGAAAAGGATGGCCGTCGTCAGGGAGGTGAGACCCGTCCGGCCTCCCTCCGCCACGCCCGCGGCGCTCTCGATGTAGGAGGTGACCGTGGAGGTTCCGAGGCAGGCTCCGGCGACGGTGCCGATGGCGTCGGAGAGCAGGGCTTCCTTGACCCGGGGGATCTCGCCCTTCTTGCTGATCAGGCCGGCCTGGGTGGTCACGCCCACCAGGGTCCCGATGGTGTCGAAGATGTCCACGAACAGGAAGGTGAACAGGACGATCCAGAAGTCCACGGTGAAGAACTTGTCGAACTGGAACTGGAACAAAAGGGGCGCCGCCGGGGCGGAGACCGGGTTCCAGCCCTTCGGGATGACCGTCACGCCGAAGGGGATGCCGATGATCGTCGTGGCCAGGATGCCGATGAGCAGGGCGCCCTTGACCTTGAAGATCAGGAGCACGCCCATGATCACTAGGCCGATGAGGGCCAGGAGGGGGGCTCCCTTGGTGATGTCGCCCAAGCCCACGAGGGTGGCGTCGTTCTTCACCACGAGACCGGCGTTCTGCAGGCCGATGAAGGCGATGAAGAGGCCGATGCCCACGGATACCGCGCTCTTGATGTTCGCCGGAATGGAGCGGACGATGGCTTCCCGGATGTTGAACAGGGACATCAGGATGAATATCACGCCTTCCACGAACACCGCGGTCAGGGCCAGCTGCCAGGAATACCCCATGCCCAGGACCACGGCGAAGGCGAAGAACGCGTTGAGCCCCATGCCCGGGGCCAGGGCGATGGGCAGGTTCGAGAGCAGGGCCATGCAGAGGGTGGCGATAAGGGATGCCAGGGCCGTGGCGGTGAAGACCCCGCCCGCGGGCATGCCCGCCGCGGAAAGGATGCCGGGATTCACGGCCAGGATGTACGCCATGGTCATGAAGGTCGTGATGCCCGCCATCACTTCCGTGCGCACGGTGGTGCCGTGCTCCTTCAGCTTGAAGAATTTCTCCACTTCTTCCTCCTGTTATTCGTCGCCGGACCTGGGCCCGGCGGTCTCGACGGAACAGTGTACGACGGAGAATGCAGGCGCGCAACCATTTTTCCGAACCCGGACTCCTGGTTTGCGCGGGGCGGGCCTGCGGTATAGAATGATCGGTACAGTATTCGAACCACGGAGGTCCGACATGGTGTCCAAGGAGCAGATCGACGCGGCCCGGGGCCTCATCCCCTGCGACGTGAACTTCATCAACTGCTCGGTGGCGGACCTCTTCCGCGGGGAAGTCCGCCCGGGCCTCACGGTCTCGGTGCACAAGGGCTTCGTCGTCGGGGTCGGCGACGGACTTTCCGCCCGCACCGAGGTGGACCTGGACGGCCGAGTCCTGGTCCCCGGGCTCATGGACTCCCACGTGCACATCGAGTCGTCCCTGCTGGCGCCCTCGGAGTACGCCCGGCTGGTGGTGCCCCGGGGAACCACCGCGGTGGTCGCGGATCCCCACGAGATCGCCAACGTCCTGGGCTACGACGGGATGACCTACATGCTCCGGGCCAGCGAGGGCCTGCCCCTGGACGTCTACCTCATGGCCCCCTCCTGCGTGCCCGCCACGGACTTCGACAGCTCCGGGGCCGCGCTGTTCGCCTCGGACATGTACCCCTTCCTGCGGGAGCCCCGGGTCCTGGGCCTTGGGGAGGTGATGAACTTCCCCGGCGTCCTTGCGAAGGACCCCCAGCTGCTCGACAAGATCGCCCTGTTCTGGGATTCCGGAAAAGCCGTGGACGGCCACGCCCCGGAGCTTCGCGGCCGGGACCTCTCGGCGTACGCTGCCGCGGGCATACGCTCCGACCACGAGTGCGTGACCGAGGAGGAGGCCCTGGAAAAGATCTCAAAGGGCATGCACGTGATGATACGGGAGGGATCCGCCACCCGGGACCTGGTCCGTCTGGTCGGGGCGGTCAACCGGCGCAACGCCTCCCGGTTCCTGCTCTGCTCCGACGACAGGCACCCCACGGACCTGGCGGACGAAGGGCATATCGACCGCTCGGTGCGTCTCCTGGTCGAGGCGGGGGTGGACCCCCTGGACGCGATCTCCATGGCCACCCTCAACGCGGCGCGCTACTTCGGGCTTCGCAACTCCGGGGCCATAGCCCCGGGGTACAAGGCGGATTTCGTGGCGGCCTCGAGCCTCCGGGAATTCGAGGCGGAGGTGGTGATCAAAGCCGGCCAGATCGTGGCCGAGGGAGGACGCCTGGTTCGTGCCGTGGAAAGCCGTCCCGCCGTTCTCCGGGACTCGGTGAACATCAAGTGGCTGACCGAGGAGGACTTCCGAATCCCCCGGGAGGGCCCCCGGATCCGGATCATCGAGGCCCGGCCCCGCACCCTGATCACCGGGGAACTCATCGCCGAGCCCTCGGTGCGGGACGGCCTGTGCGTGGCCGATCCCGGACGGGACCTCCTGAAGATCTTCGTGATCGAGCGGCACAAGGGTTCCGGGAACATCGGGAAGGGGTTCATCACGGGGCTCGGGCTCAAGAAGGGGGCCATCGGCTCCACCATCAGCCACGACTCCCACAACATGATCGTGGTGGGGGCGGACGACGCGTCCATCTTCAAGGCCGCCCGCCACCTCAACAAGATCGGCGGCGGGATGGTCGTGGCAGACGGGGACCGGATCGTCCTGGACCTGCCCCTGCCCATAGCCGGGCTCATGAGCGACCGGGACGCGATGTGGGTCGTGGAGCGGCTCAAGGCCTTCGACGAGCTCTTCCGTTCCGAGGGGCTGACGAACGACTCCCCCCTGATGGCCATCTCCTTCATGGCCCTCCCCGTCATTCCCAAGCTCAAGATCACGGACCGGGGCCTGGTGGACGTGGAGCGCTTCGCGCCGGTGCCCCTCTTCGTAGACTGACCGGGGCGGACCGGGCGGGAAGCCCGCGCGCCTGCCGAGGCCGCCGAACCTAGGCGCCCGCGGCGGCGGATTCCTCCCGGGTTTCCAGCAGGCGGCGCAGACCCGCCACGGCCTCCTTTCCGTCCCGGGAGACAGCGGCAAGCCCCTTGATCGTTTCCGCGATCTGGGCGTTCTCCCGGGCTATGCCCCCGATCGACTGGCCCAGCTCGTCGGAGATAGACACCAGCTCGGCCATGCGCTCCCGGATGCGCCCGCCCTCCTCGTCCTGCCGTTCCGCCTCGGAGCGGATCGCGGCCGCGGAGGCGGCCAGGTCGCGGAGGCTCGTGCGCAGGCGGTCCGTGGCGGCCCGCTGGGCTTCCAGGGATCCGGATACCGCGAGGATGCCCTCCAGGGCCGTCCGGGCGCCCTCGGCCACGGAATCCAGGGATTCGCCCAGACCGGCGTTGGCTTCCACCCCGTTCTCGATGCGCCGGACTATATCGGCGATGGAGTCCCGGATCCGGGAGGCCCGCTCCGCGGAGGCGCCGGCCAGGCTCTTGATCTCCCCGGCGATCACCGCGAAGCCCCGGCCCGCCGTGCCCGCGTGGGCGGCCTCGATGGCGGCGTTCATGGACAGCAGGTTGGTCCGGTCCGCGAATTCCTCCACCGCGGCGACGATGTCGACCACCTCCCCCGCTGCGTCCTTGATCCGATCGATCGCCTCCCCCAGGGTGCGGGAAGATTCGCGTCCGCGCTCCACCGTAGCCCCGAGGCTCCGGGCGAAGTCCGCGGTGGACGAGACGCTTCCGGCGACGGACGCGGCGGCCTGGGCAACCACCGCCACGGCCTCCGCGGAACCCTCGATCCCCGCCGCCTGGGAGTCCACCCCCGATCGCACGAGGCCCAGGGACCGCCCCAGGCGCTCCACGGCCTGGCCGGACTCCCGGGCCGCCCGGGCCTGACGATCCGCGTTCGATCCGATCCGCCCCGCCTCTGCGGCCAGCTTGTCCGCCGACTCCGAAGCCCGGCCGGCGTCGGAATCGATCTCCGCGGTGATGGCGGACACCGAATCGGCGGTCTGTTCGATCCGTCCGATGTAGTCCGCCAGCTGGCGGGTCTTGCCTTCGATGTCCTCGGAGTACCGCTTCAGCTCCGCGTGGAGCCGGGATGATCTCAAAGTTAGGGTCACGAAGAGGGACAGGTTCAGGGCGAAGAATCCGATCCCCTGGAGCCATGCCACGGGTTTACGTCCCAGCGCCGAGTAGATCACGTCGTGGGTTCCGAAACCCACGCCCAGGACCACCCCGACCAGGATGGGCACGGCTTCCCGGTTGCCCCGGATCACCTCCCGGATCGTTACGACGACGATGAAAACGATGGCCGCCTGCACGAAGATCAGGTTCCGGTTGAACAGGGCGTCCACCCGGACGTAGTCGCCCCGGACAATCAAGTAGGACACGATCGAAGCGGCGGGCACCAGGGCCAGGAGGACCGCCAGGACCCTGGGAGGCCGGATCTCGAAGAAGCTCAGGAAGAAGGCCGCGAGGGAGGCCATGGACACGGTGAGGCAGGCCTTGGCCAGGGCCCGGTTCAGGGTGTACTCCAGGATGGGGTAGGTCGCGCCGATCTCGGCGAAGTAGAAGGCTATGGCGAAGGAGGAAACCGCGTACCACAGGTTGGGGGTATCCGCGGGGCGGCCCGCCCAGAGGGCCAGGAAATACAGGCCGATGAAGGCGCAGAGGGCCCCGAGCACCGTGTACAGCTCGAAGTTGAAGAAGCCGATGATCCGGCGCTCGTAGTCCGCGGCCGCCTTGTCTC
>JBFZER010000408.1:0-14314 GCA_041306765.1 Spirochaetota bacterium
CAAGGTGCATCTTTTATTGGCCACCCTGCTCGGCGGGGTCATGAAGTGGGATATCCGCCATCCCGAGAAGCGCTTCGGGGACCGATTCGTTCTCGGGGCCGGCCACACCATCCCCCTCGTCTACGCGACCCTTGCGGTGTTCAATGAGGCGCTTCGTGCCAAATATGAACGGACCGGCGATGCGAGGTATCTGGTTCCGAGGGCCTCCGAGCGGGCCCTCTACTGGGAAGACCTGCTTCTGTTCCGTTCCCGCGGAGGCCTGTCGGGCCATGCGGAGATGTCCGGAAAGACCTTGTTCTTGAAATTCTGCACAGGTCCCTCCGGGCACGGAACTCCCGCCGCAGCCGGGATAGCCCTTGCCTTGAAGCGGGCCGGCGCCGAAGGCGTGAAGGTTTTCCTGTTGGAAGGCGAAGGAGGACTGACTCCCGGCGCCACCCACGAGACGGCCAATTCCGCGTACGGATTGGCTCTCGACAATCTGTATTTCCTGGTCGATTGGAACGACTTCGGAATCGATGACCACAAAACCAGCGACGTCGTCTACGGCGGTCCCGAAGAGTGGTTCGCTTCCCACGGATGGAAAGTTTTCGGAGCCCAGGACGGAAGCGACTGGGCGCAGGTGAGCGGAGTGCTCTGGAACATGATCCGCTCGGACAATCCCGACAGGGTGCCCAGCGTCGCCTGGGTGAAAACCCGCAAGGGCCGGGAATACCTGAAATACGACAACGCATCCCATGGGGCTCCCCATGGGATGAACAGCGAGCTGTTCTGGAAGACGAAGAAAAGCTTCGTCGACAAGTATGGGGCCGTTTTCGCCAATTTCGGCGGCCCGGCTCCCGCGTCCAGCGAGGAAATGCGGGCCGAGTTCAAGGCGAACCTCAAGGCCGTGGCGGACGTGATCCGCGGCGACCCGTCCCTGGTCGATTATCTGGCGGATCGGCTTGTGGAGATCGGAGAGAGCGTTCCCGAAAAAATCGAGGGATTCGCCCTTGCCCGAACGGGCAATCCCTTCGCCGATCCGCGTCTGTATGATTACGAGAAGTATCCGGAAGATCTCTTCGCCCCGCCGGGCGCCAAGCTGGCCAATCGCAACGCCCTGGCCCAGTGGGGTGCCTGGATCAACGCCTTCGGCGCGAAGGAGTATGGAAGGCCGCTGTTCCTGGCCTGCTCGGCCGACCTCGCCGGTTCTACGAACATCAACGGCTTCGCAGCCGGATACGGAGATTTCAAAGGCTACGGCTGGTACGAACGGGTGGGCTCCAAGGACGGCGTCTTGCTGCCCCAGGAGATCACGGAGTTCGCCAACATGGGAATCCTGGCCGGTGCTGCGTCGGTCAACTTCGCGCCGAATCCCGAGGATGCCTTCGACGGATTCTGGGGAGCCGCATCGACCTACGGTTCCTTCTCGTACCTCAAGTACGGCCCCATGAGGGTATACAGCCAGCTAGCCCAGGACTGTGAGCTGAAAACCGGGAAGGTGATCTGGATCGCCGGCCATTCCGGGCCGGAGACGGCGGACGATTCCCGGACCCATTTCGGGATCTTCGCTCCCGCGGTGACCCAGCTCTTTCCGGACGGGCACATAATCAACCTGCATCCCTGGGAATACAACGAAGTCCCCGTATTGCTCGCCGCGGCGCTGAAGACGGACGTGCCGATCATCGCCCTCCACCTGACACGGCCGGCCATCGAGATCCCCGACAGGAAGGCCCTCGGGATTCCCTCCCATTTCGAAGCATCCAAGGGGGCGTACGTGGTCCGGGACTATGCACCGGGCAGGGAGAGGGGCGGGACCGTGATCGTTCAGGGCACCAGCGCCATGACGGGCATACTGAAGGATCTGCCGAAGATCGAGGCGGAAGGCCTGAATCTGAAGATCGTCTATGCCGCGAGCGCGGAACTGTTCCAACGTCAGCCGGAGAGCTACCGGAACAAAGTATTGACGCCCGGAGACAGGGCGAACTCGATGGTGGTCACCACCGCAGGCCGCAGGACGATGCAGGCGTGGTTGTTCAATAAAACGGCGGAGAAGTACACCGTAAGCTCCGACTGGGACGACAGGTGGCGCACGGGCGGCAGCCTGGAAGAGGTCCTGGACGAGGCGCACCTTTCGCCTGAGTGGATCCTGTCCGGAATTCGAGACTTCGTCCGGGATAAACCCGGACGGGTGGAGATTCTGCGCAGGGAACTGAACGAAATCTGAACCGATGCCTAGGAGGAAGAATATGAAAGAATCGCTCCATGCGTACATGAAAGTGGGAATCGTGCACTTCATGGCCTGGCCTTCGACGATCAAGGGAGAGGGCCCGATCCTGGAGACGGTCCGGCGCATAGCGGCCGACGACTACTTCGACGCGATCGAACTCACCTGGATCAAGGACGCCGCCGTCCGTGCCCAGGTCGGCAAAATGGCGAAGTGCTCGAAGCTGGCTGTCGGCTACGGCGGCCAGCCCCGGCTCCTCACGACGGGTCTCAACATCAACGACCTCTCCGAGGAGGGCCGGAGCAGGGCTGTAGCCACCCTGAAGGAAGGCATCGACGAGGCCTACGAGCTCGGCGCCGCGGGATTCGCCTATCTCAGCGGCAAGTACGCGGAGGAGACGAAGGAAGCTTCCTACCAGGCCTTGCTCAAGTCCACCCGGGAGATCTGCGCCTACGCGGCCTCCAAAGGATCGATGCCCGTAATCCTCGAGGTTTTCGACTACGACATCGACAAGAAGTCCCTGATAGGACCGACGGCGCTGGCCGAACGCTTCGCCCGGGAGGTCCGGAAGGAGTACGCGAACTTCGGCCTTCTCGTGGATCTGAGCCACATCCCGATGTACCGAGAATCCGCGGAGCAGGCCATACTGCCGATCCGCGATCTCATCCGCCATGTCCATATCGGCAACACGGTCATCAAGGATCCCTCGTTCACGGCGTACGGGGACACGCATCCCCGCTTCGGCTTCGAGGGCGGGGAGAACGATGTCCGGCAGGTGGCGGAGTTCCTGCGCGTCCTGCTCTTCGCCGGAATCCTCCGCAAGGAAGATCCGCCCTTCCTCAGTTTCGAGGTGAAGCCCTGGGCGGACGAGGATCCGGAACTGGTGATCGCCAACGCCAAGCGTACCCTGAACAGGGCCTGGGCACTGGTCTGACAAAGGAGAGAGTCTTGAAGATCGTCGTACTCGACGGCTACACGCTGAATCCCGGAGATCTCGACTGGAAGACACTGGCGGCGATGGGGGAACTGTCCGTCCACGACAGGACGGAGGAGTCCCTCACCGCCGCGCGCATCGGGGACGCGGAAATCGTCCTGACCAACAAGGCGCCGCTCTCCGCAGAAACGATACGCGGCTGTCCGAAGCTGCGGTACATCGGAGTCCTTGCTACAGGCTACAACATCGTGGATGTCGCGGCGGCCAAATCCGCCGGAATCGTCGTGACGAACATCCCCACCTACGGCACCGACGCGGTGGCCCAGTTCGCCATCGCCCTGCTTCTCGAGGTCTGCCATCACGTCGGGCACCACGCCCAGTCGGTCCGGGACGGCGAATGGTCGCGGAGCCCGGACTGGTGCTACTGGCACCATCCGCTCATCGAACTTGCGGGCAAGACCATGGGCGTCATCGGCTTCGGTCGCATCGGCCAGCGCACCGGCGGGATAGCGCGGGCTCTGGGGATGCGGGTGCTCGCCTACGACGAATACCCGAATCCGGCACTCGAAAAGGAAGGGTTCTCCTACGCGAGCCTCGATCGGGTTCTCTCGGAATCCGACGTCCTGTCCCTCCACTGCCCCCTGACCGACAAGACCAGGGGCATGATCAACCGGGACAGCCTTTCCCGGATGAGGGACGGAGCCATCCTCATCAACACATCCCGGGGGCCGCTCGTCGACGAAGCCGCCCTCGCGGAGGCTCTCGATGCCGGCAAGCTCCGGGGGGCCGCCGTGGATGTCGTCTCTGCCGAACCCATTCGCCCGGACAATCCCCTCCTGAGGGCGCGCAACATGCTGATCACGCCTCACATAGCCTGGGCGCCCCTGGAATCCCGGGTGAGGCTCATGGATGTCGCCGTGGAAAACCTCCGCGCTTTCCTGGCCGGTTCGCCCCGGAATACCGTCTCCTGAACGCGGACCCGGGATCGGCTGCTGGGGGGACAATCTCGACCTTGGTTTGATATCCTTATGCCGGACGGAACGGAAGGCGGCAACGCACAGCCCGTTGAATCCGTCGCCCAATCGCCGACCCTGGCGGGGAGGGTTCATGTTCGACTGCGTAATCCCCGCCGCGGGGGCATCCAGCCGCATGGGGGACTGGAAACCCGGCCTGCCCTTCCGGGGCGGTACCCTTCTGTCCGCGGCCGCCGCCCTGGCTTTGGAAGCGGGCTGCCGGGTCCTGGTGGTGGCCGGACGGGACGCGGATTCCGTACCCGGTGCCCTGGGGGGCCTGGCGCAACAGGTGGAGATCGTCCTCAACCCCGCATGGGCGGAGGGGATGACGGGTTCCCTCCAGGCGGGCATGGCGCGGGTTGGCTCCTCCCGCTTCTTCGTCCTGCCCGCGGACATGCCCTTCGTCCCCGCCCGGGTCTTCCGGGCCCTGGTACGGGAAGCGGATGCGCGGACCTGCGCGGGGCTTCCGGAGCTCCCCGTCTTCCCGACCTTCCGGGGAGAACCGGGGCATCCGGTCCTCATTCCGGCGTCTTTGATCCCCGAGGCCCAGGGCCTGCCCCGGAACTCTCGGTTCAAGGATTTCCTGGAAACCCTGGGGCCCGTATACCTGGAGGTCGGGGATCCGGGTATCCGGACGGACCTGGACACGCGCCAGGAGTACGAGGGCGCCCTGGGGGTAGTGTCGCGAAGCTTGTGAAGATCGACTGCGTCCTTGACAGGGATATTCACACCCCATATATTCACACTGTGAATAGGGGGTGCCATGATCCTGTCCCGACCGCGTTCCGTCCTTGCCGCAGCCCTGGTCCTGTTCGGCGCGGCTTCCGCGTTTTCCCAGGTCACTCCCGGCAAAATCATCATGGGAGGCCGGGCGGCGGTCCTGGTGGCGGACGCGGTCTACGCCTTCCCCTCCGCCCGGTCCCGGATCATCACCGTGGGGGGAGGGGACCAGGGCTTGGGGACCTTCCTCCAGGAACTGGATCCTTCCTACCCTTCCAAGCCGGTCCTGGACCGCAACGCCGCCGCGGAGGTCTACGCTTCGTACCGCCCTGACCTGGCGATCTTCAAGGGTTCCCTGAAGCGGGGGGTGGGCGGGGCCCTGGAAGCCCTGGGGGTGCGGGTTCACTACCTGGACCTGGAGACCCCGGAGGACTACTACCGTGACCTGGAAGGTCTGGGCCGTATTCTGGGCGAGGAGGCCCGGGCGGCGGAGCTTATCGCCTACTACAAGGGCGTCGCGGAGACAGCGGCCCGGATTTCCGCGGGGGCTTCCCGGAAACCGAGGGTCCTGGTGGTCCAAAACGCCGGGGATGCCTGGGAGGTTCCGCCGGCTTCCTGGATGCAGACCCGGATCGTGGAGCTGGCCGGGGGGATACCGGTGTGGATCGGGGCGAATCCCGGGGACGGCTGGGCCCGGGTGGGCTTCGAGCAGACGGCGGCCTGGAACCCGGACGTAATCCTGGTGATCGATTACCGCCGGGGCGTTGACGAGGCGGCGGCCCGGATGAGGGCGGATCCGCGCTTCTCCCTCCTGGCCGCCGGGAAGTCCGGGATGATCCGGGGCTTCCCCCAGGACTTCTTCAGCTGGGACCAGCCGGACACCCGCTGGGCCCTGGGGCTCCTGTGGACTGCCAAGACCCTCCACCCGGACCGCTCCGCGTCCCTTTCCCTGGAGGCCGAGGCTCGTCGATTCTACCGGGTCCTCTACGGCTTCGACGACGCGGCCTTCGACCGGGTCGTCCGGCCCCGGCTGACCGGGGACCATGGAATCCGGTAAGGGTCGCCCGCCCCAGCCGTCACCCCTCCGGCCCGGGGCGTGCTGGGCAGCCGCCCTGATCCTCTTCTCCTTGGCCCTCCTGGCGGGCCGCTATCCGAATGCGGGGTTCATGGATCCCCGCATCCTGGCCACCGACGAACTGGCTCGAACCATACTCCTGACCGTCCGCCTTCCCAGGATCCTGGCCGCCGCCCTTCTGGGGGCGGTCCTGGCCGCGTCGGGGAACGCCTTCCAGATGGTCTTCTCCAACCCCCTGGTGGAGCCGGGCTTCCTGGGGGTTTCCCAGGGGGCGGCCTTCGGAGCGGCCTTGGCCATGGTGCTGGGCTTCCGGCACGACCTGGCCGTGGCCGGGGGGGCCTTCCTCTTCGCCCTGACGGGCCTGGGAGCTTCCGCGGCCCTGGCCCGGCGCTTCCGGTTCGGCGGTTGGGTGCTGAGGCTGGTCCTGGCGGGCATAGCGGTTTCGGCCTTCTTTTCCGCGTCCCTGGCCTGGGTCAAGTACGCGGCGGATCCCCTCCGGGAACTGCCGGACATCGCCTACTGGACCCTGGGCGGGCTCTCGGGCATGGGCTGGAAGCGCCTGTCCGCGGTGGCTCCCGTCGCCCTGGTTTCCCTGGGGGTGCTGCGGGCTGCGGGGTGGAGGCTCTCCATCCTGTCCCTGGAGGACACGGCGGCCTTTTCCCTGGGAGCCCGGCCGGGCCGGGAGCGGGCCCTCATCCTGGCCGCGGCGACGGCGGGGGTGGCGGCCATGACGGCGGTCAGCGGAATCGTCTCCTGGGTGGGGCTCATCGTGCCCCACGCGGCCCGGCTGGCGGCCGGGGCGGACGGGCGGCGGTCCATGCCTGTCTCCATGGCCCTGGGAGCGGCCTTCGTCCTGGCCTGCGACGCCGTGTCCCGGACCCTCCTGCCCGGCGAGCTGCCCCTGGGCGTGACGACGGCCTTTCTGGGTACCGCAGGCTTCATCGCCCTCCTTTTGGGCCGGGCGGTCACGGTGGTCCGGTGATGCTGGACTACCGCGGGGTTTCCATCCGCTACCCCGAGGGGGACCGGGACGCCGTGTCCGGGCTCTCCCTTTCCGTGCCCGAGGGAAGCGTCCTGGCCCTCCTGGGTCCGAACGGCTCCGGGAAGTCCACCCTGCTTTTGGCGGCCCTGGGATGGCTCCGGCCCCGGGAAGGTGGGATACGCCTGGCGGGACGGGATCTGGACGGCTGGACCTCGAGGGACAGGGCGAGATCGGTGGCATTCCTGTCCCAGATCGAGAGGGTCTCCTTCACCTACGAGTGCCTGGAGTTCGTCCTGCTGGGGCGGGCCCCCCATCTGGCGCCCCTGGCGGAGCCGGACGAGGAGGACGAGGATCGCGCCCGGGCGGCCCTGGAGTCCCTGGGCATCGGGGACTTCGCCCGGCGCCACGTCACGGCCCTGTCCGGGGGAGAGCTCCAGTTGGTGCGTCTGGCCCGGTGCCTGGTGCAGGAGTCGCCCCTGGTGCTCCTGGACGAGCCCACCGCGGCCCTGGATCCGGCCAATGCCCTTCGGGTGGCGGATGCCCTGGCCGCCCTGGCCGAGTCCGGCCGCACGGTGGTCTTCTCCACCCACGACGCGGCCCTGGCCGCCTACGCCGCGGGCTCCACGGCCCTGATCCGGGAAGGCCGGCTCCTGGCCTCGGGGCCCGCGGGGGAGATCCTGGTGCCCGAGCTGCTGTCGCGCGCCTTTTCCGTGCCGTTCGGCAGATCCGGCGCGCCCTCTCCGTTCATGAAATAGACCCGGAAAAATCGACGAAGCGAAGCTTCGTTGCCCCTAGGTCGGCGTAAGCCGACCTAGGGAACCCAATACTCCCGCGGCAGGGGATGGGAGAGGAAGCGGCTCATCGCCTCCGTGGAGCCGTACGCCCCGGTCCTGCCGAAGGCTACATAGTCGCCGGCGCCCAGGCCGGGCAGGAGCACGTCCCCCAGGCGGTCCAGGGAGGTGCACAGGGGGCCGGTCAGGGTGGCCGGTCCGGCTTCCCCCTCGACCGGCGAGCCGTCCGCACGGAAGGCCCGGACCGGGAAGGGCTGGCCCGTCAGCAGGGGCCGGAGGAGGTGGTTGATGCCCCCTTCCAGGATCACGAAGCGGATTCCCCGGCTCTCCTTGACCCGGACCACCCGGGCGGCGTAGACCCCGCAGGGTCCGGCCAGCCAGCGTCCGGGCTCCAGGACCAGCTCGCCCCGGAACCAGCCGTGGGTTTCCAACAACTCCCCGAGGCTCCGGCCCAGGGAGTCGACGTCCAGCTCCGCCTCACCCGCGGCGTAGGCGATCCCCAGGCCTCCCCCCAGGTCGATCTGCCGGAGATCCAGGCGGTACGCCTCCGCTGCCTTCCGCGAGAGTTCCAGGACGGTGGCGTAGGTCCCGGCCAGCTTGGCCGCGTCCCGTTCGTTGCTGGCCGCGAAGACGTGGATGCCCTCGATGCGCACCCGGGTGAAGCGCTTGGATGTGTGGAGGACCCGGGCCAGGTTCTCCTCGTCCACCCCGAAGGCGGAAGGTCCCGTGCCGCCGATGATGCGGGAACCCTCCTCGATCCCCGAGGCCGGGTGTATGCGGAGGTTCACCGCGGCCGGACGCCGGGAAAAGCGATCCACCAGGGCCAGGTCCTCCAAGCTCTCCGCGTGGATCCGGGCCCCCAGTTTCAGGGCCCGGCGGATCTCCTCGGCCCGCTTGCCCGGACCGCCGTAGAAGAGGAGGTTTCCGGGCCCCGCAGCCTCCGCCCCCGCCGCGGTCCCACGGGGTCCCCGAAGGGGCCGGGCTTTCGCGAGGGCCCGGGCAGCCCGGTCCAGTTCCCCGCCGGAAGCGCAGTCGAAGGCGGCCCCCCCCCGGGCGAAGATCGAAAGGAGGCCCGGGTTGGGGTTGGCCTTGACAGCGTAGGCCAGGCGCACCCGGGGCGGAAGAGCCGCCGCAAGGCGCTCCCAGCGCTCCCGCGCCGCCCGGCGGGAATAGGCGAAGAAAGGACCCGAAGCCTTGGCCGCAAGGCCCGCGAGGGTGGTGTCGGAAACCGCGAAGAAGCTCATCGTTCCCTCCAGAAGTCGGACAGGCGGCGGACGCCCTCCCGGATGTCCTCCGGGCTTCCCGCCCAGGAGACCCGCGCGTAGGCCGCGCCCCCAGGCCCGAAGGCGGAGCCGGGCACGACGATGACCCGGCCCCGGTCCCGGACGCGGAGGCAGAAGGCCCGGGGATCCGCCCGGCCCTCCGCGGGCAGGGGAAGCCAGGCGTAGAAGCCCCCCGCGGGGGGGGGAGGATCCCAGTCCAGGAACTCCCGGGCGGCGGAGCGGAAGACTTCCCAGCGGGCGGACAGCTGGGCGCGGACCCGGGGGAAAACCGAATCCGCGGCCTCCAGGAGGGCCGCCGCCGCGATCTGGGAGGGCCGGGACAGGCAGGAGACCATGGCGTTGTGCACCAGGCGCGGAGGGGCCAGGATCTCGGGATCCCCGAGGGCCCAGCCCACCCGGAGTCCCGGTGCGCCGAAGGCCTTGCTCGTAGAGCCCAGGACCGCGGCGCCGGGGCGGACGGCATCGTCGAACAGACTCGCGGGCCGGTCGGAGAGGTAGAGTTCCCGGTAGACCTCGTCGGAGACCAGGACCACACCCCGGGTCCGGCAGGCGGCCCAGACCTCGTCCAGGGCCGCACGGGAAGCCCCGGCGCCGGTGGGATTTGCGGGGTGGTTCACGATGGCCAGCCGGGCCCGGGGCGCGGCGTCCAGGGCGGATCGGAAGAGCTCCGCATCCAGGGAAAAGTCCGGGGCCAGGGGGTAGGGGACCGGTTCGGCCCCGGCAAGGCGGGAGAGCGTCGGGTAGGCCAGGAAGCCGGGATCCGGCAGGAGGACCTGGTCCCCCGGACCCGCCCAGGCGTGGACCAGGGCGAAGAGGGCTCCCTGGCTCCCGGCGGATACGAGGATCTCCGGGTCCGAGGCTCCCAGGCGGGCCCGCAGGGCGGCCCGGAGTTCCGGTATCCCCGCGTTGGGCCCGTAGGAACAGGGGCCGTCTCCCCGGGTCCAGGCGGCCAAGGCCGACCGGGCCTCGGCGGGGAGGTCCCAGGAGGGCTCCCCCAGGCCCAGGGAAACGCAGCCCGCGGGGGCTCCCTCGTTCATGGCGCGTATGAGCGAGAGCCCCAGGCCTTCCATGCGGGCGGCGGGCTTCACCGGAGGGCCTCCTCCAGAGCCAAGGAGGCTTCGGTCTTGCTGTCCCGGTACTTCACGATGCAGGGGGCGGCCAGGTTGATTCCCGCCTCCCGGGCGTAGTCGCCCGGCGCAGGCCGGGAGCCCGGCACGACAACGGCCCCCGGGGGCACCTCGCCCCTCAGGATCCTGCGGTTCACGAGGTCGTGGATGGGCACCCCCGCGGAGAGGATGGTCCCCGGGGCGATCACGGCCCGCTCCCGGACCACCACGCCCTCCAGGAGTGCGGCCAGGGCGCCCACGAAGGCCCCGTCCTCCACCACCACGGGCCGGGCCCCCGCGGGCTCCAGGACGCCTCCGACCTGGGCCCCCGCGGAGAGGTGGACCCGCGCCCCGATGCGGGCGCAGGAGCCCACCAGGGCGTGGGAGTCCACCATGGTCCCGTCCCCGATCCAGGCCCCCACGTTGACGAAGGCCGGGGGCATGATCACGACGCCCCGGCCCAGGCATGCGCCCCTGCGCACCGAGGAGCCCCCGGGGACCATCCGCACCCCGTCGGCCTCCGCGATCCGGCGGGGAGGGTAGGAGGCCTTGTCCCGGGCTCCCCCGGGCCAGTCCGGGAAGGGCACGACCGGGGCGGCCCGGAAACCCGCAAGGATGCCGCGCTTGACCCAGGGCACGGCGTTCCAGGACCCGTCGTCATCCCGGACCGCGGCGCACACGGCTCCGGACTCCAGGGCGGACAGGAAGGCCTCGTGGAACCCGGCCCAGCCCGGCCGGGCGGCGATTTCCTCGGGGCTTCCCTCGCAGAAGGCTTCGAGGTCGGCGGGGCTCATCGGGGCCCCCGATCGTCGGCGCATTCCATCCGGAACAGGGGATCCAGCATTTCCGCGGCCATGTCGTCGAAGGAATAGACACCCTTCCGGCCCCGGATCCACCGGAGGGCCTCCAGGGCGCCCCGGGCGAAGAGGTCCCGGGTCCGGGCCTCGTGGGTCAGAGTCATGGTCTCCGACGGCGCGTCCAGGAGGACCTCGTGGAACCCCACCTCGTAGCCCGTGCGCAGGGATGCAACGGAGACCTTTCCGGGCGCGGCGGGGGCGAGGGACCAGCCCGTGTACCGTGGGCAGCCCTCCACCAGGGCGGCGGCCAGGGACTTGGCGGTGCCGCTGGGGGCGTCGGCCTTCTTGTTGTGGTGCTTTTCCGTGATCCCCAGGTCCGCCTCGGGGTAGGAGGCGGCGAAGCGGGCCGGGACCAGGGCCAGGCGGCGCATCAGGGCGGCGGCCAGGGAGAAGTTCGGGGCCGTGAGGACCCCGATCCTGTTTTCCACGAGCTCCGCCAGGTCCGGGATGCTCCAGCCCGAGGTCCCGATGACCAGGTCCGTTCCCGTGCGCACGGCCCACTCAACGTGGTCCCGTACCGCCTCGGCGTGGCTGGCGTCCAGGATGACATCCACCGGGGACCGGGGGGCGTAGCCCCGGCCCAGGGCCCAGGCCACGGTCAGACCCTTGGCTTCCTTGGAGTTTTCCGGGACCGCGGAACCCAGGCGGCCGCGTCCGAAGATCCCGACCCGGAGGGGGCGGACTTCGGGGCGGGAAGGCTCCCGGGGGGGTGGTTCCGGGACCCTCGGCAAGGTCCGGAACCCCGCGGATTGAAGGTCGTGCAACATGGCACCTCCAATCCGAGGGAGGTTCCATGGGCGAACGCGAATCCCATACCCCGCGGGATTCGGTCCGCGGCGCATTCGTCGGGAAAAGCGATGCATCCCTCTGGCACTCCGCGGGCGGCTTTGGTTTTGCCCGCGACAGCCGCCGGGTATTAGCCCGGACGTCCAAGTCGGATCGGGAACGGCCCCGAACCTTCCTTCGGCGATCCTCCCCTTTCGGCCGGGGTCTTCGGGAACCGTTTCCCTTATCCGGCGTACTCCTGGGGATCGCTCCTCCATCGGTAGGCTGGACCATACCATGGTGCGGGAAGGGGAGGCAAGGGGGAGGACAGTGGACAGTGGACAGTGGACAGAAGGAGGAAACCCTGGTTGATCATTTCCTGATTTGCCAAGCCGCCTCGATTCGCCGATAGTATAGGTAATCAGAACGTTTCGCCGCCGGTGCGGCGGTTTTCGAGGGCGGCCGGTGAAGAATTCGATGGTGGTTTTCGCCTGTTTCCTACTCCCGTTCACCCTTGGGTCTTGCACGGAACCGGGTTCCTGGGCGGAGGTGGACGAACAGTACAGGTTCGCGCTATCCGGCCGGGCCTGGAACCACCGCCTGCCCGTGACCGTGGATAGTACGGGGGTTCTCGAGGAACTCCATGATTTTCCATTACTGATCACGCTGACACCTTCGGACATCGACATCCGTGCCTGCGGTCCCGAAGGCAGAGCCCTGCAATTCCGGGACACGGATGGATCGACCGTGCTGGCCCATGAAGTGGATACCTGGGATCCCCATGGTGAGAGCAGAATTTGGGTGAAGGTTCCGGCCATACCCGCGGACGATCCGGATACCCGGCTCTGGATCTATTATGACAATCCCTACGCTTCCGAGCCGGACCGGAGCGAGTCCGTATGGTCCAACGGCTATCTCGGGGTCTGGCACCTGAATGAACCGAATCCCGGATTTTATAAGGACTCTACCCAGCATCGATGGAACGGGCAGCCGGGAGGCGGGTCCTTCACGACACCGGATCCCGCCGAGGGCCGACTCGGGGGTGCCCAGGAATTCCAACGAATAACGGATACGATACTGTTGCCGGCGCGTCCCGGTTTAGAGCTGGCTCCGTTCACGCTGTCCTTCTGGATTCGAGCCGCCGCCCTGCCCTCGGGCCGTCGCATTTTCCATAAAGGAGCCTTGAACATCCGCAGCGCCTCCGCCGGTCCTCCCCACAAGCTGGCCTTCGAAATCGGTTTCAATGACGGGAATCCGGCAACGGATCCCGACAGCTTGCTGCTGGAACATAACGGTGAGCTGGCCGTCGACGGACAATGGTATTGGTACTGTCTGACCTGGACGGGAACCGCGGAATGCGGTACCGGGGATGATAAGCTTGCCGGCGCCCATGTATACAGGAACGGCGGGCCGAGAGCCATTAACCGGGGTGTGAATCGCGACGGTACCGGAGACTATGTCGTGAGCGAAGGCGCGCCGGGCTTTCTCGGCAACAGCGCGTGGAACGGAGGAGCGAGCCTGGGACGCTTCGACGAGGTCCGACTGAGCGGAGTGCGGAGATCCCGGGCGTGGATCCTGGCGGAGTACCTTTCCATGACCGATGCAATGACGATGCTGGGCCCGCCGGAGAAGGTGTCCGATGAGTAAGGGTAGAGCCCGGCTGGCGCTCTTGGTTGCCTCCCTGGCCGTTTTCCGGCTTGCCGCGGAGGGTTCCGGATCGGCGGGAATCGAAGGGGCCCCGGAAGGTGTCCGACCGACCGCTGGCGGTTCGGCGCGGGCGACCCTGAGTGTCGGATTCCTGTACGGTTTTCAAACCGGTCCCATCGGAAGCCCGAGCCCGTACTCCTATCCTCCGGGCATCGGCGTGCGCGTCGAATATGCCCCTCCGCGGGTCCTGTTCGGATGGTGGCCCTTTCTTGCCGCGGACCTGCGATGGCACGCGGCGGTCAGCCTGGAGCCGGAGTACTTCGCCCAGACCCGCTTCTTGCTGCCCGGGATCCACCTCGGCCTTCAACGGGGTATCGCGTACTTCGAGGACGGACGGGCGTTCGACTTGGCGATACGTCTGGGCTATATCCACTACGTTCGGGAACACGTCTTCATGGAAACCGTGTATAGGGGATCCCGGCCGGCCCTGTCCCTGGAGGGGACCCTCCGTGCCCGGGGCCCGGGACCGCTCCGCGCATTCTTCGGACCCTATGTGGACTTGATCCTGGATGCGCATCCTTATCTTGTGCCGGGAGTCGTGGCGGGATTGGACTATCGTCGGGAGCTCGGCGGTCGTGAACGCTAGAACGCACCTGTTCTCCATCCTTGCCGCGGTGCTTCTGCCGGGACTCGCCTTCGGACAGGGCGGCGGCCTTCCGTCTCCGAAGGTCCTGCTGAACAGCGATCCCATCGGGGCGGAGGTTCTGGGGCCCGGCGGCAAGTTCCTCGGAAACACTCCCTTGGTTCTATCTCCAGAAGAGATCGGGCTGGTACCCGGGGGAATCCGCACGATCCGACTACGGAAGGACCGATTCGCGGATTGCGAAATCAAGGTTCCCCATCCCGGGGACGGTTCCACGAGCCGTCTTGTCCTTCTG
>JBFZER010000409.1:0-3588 GCA_041306765.1 Spirochaetota bacterium
CCGAAGACATTCCCTTCCGTCTGACCCTCGTGCTCTCGCCCACCCTGACGGCCATGCTGGCCGACGAACTGCTTCGCGAGAGGTACGTGGCATGGCTGGACCGGCAGATCGAGCTTGCGAACAAGGAGAAGGAGAGGACCTCCGGGGATTCCGAATTCGCGCCCCTGGCCGCAATGTACGCGGAACTTTACACTTCCGACCGGGACGATTTCACGATCCTGTACGGCCGCGACGTCCTATCCGGGTACGATTACTTTTACAAGAAAGGCCGGCTCGAGATCATGACCTCCGCGGCCACCCATGCCTTCCTGCCCCTGTACCGGGACGTGCCCGAGGCCGTCGCCGCCCAGGTCGAGACGGCCATGATCTCCCACCGCAGGCATTTCGGGAAGGTGGCCTCCGGGTTCTGGCTCCCCCAGCTCGGGTGGTACCCGGGCATGGAGGAGGTCCTCAAGGCCTATTCCGTGCGCTACACCCTTGTGGCCACGAGGGGAGCCCTGCTGGGGAAGCCGGTGCCGAAGTACGGTTCCTACGCGCCCGTGTCCTGTCCCAACGGTCTTTCCGTGTTCATCCGGGACGCCCGGGCCACGGACGCCGTGTGGTCCGAGGACACGGGATACCCCGCGGACCCGGTCTACCGCGATTTCTACCGGGACATCGGCTTTGACCTTCCCCTGGACTATGTCTCCCCCTGGCTGGAGGACGGGGCGCGGAGCTTCACGGGGTTCAAGTACTGGGCGGTCACGGGCCGCACGGAGGAGAAGAATCCCTACGATCCCGAGGCCGCCTCCGCCAAGGCCGCCGAGCACGCCCGGAAGTTCCTGGACGGCCGGGAGGAGCAGATCCGGAAGGCCGCTGCCTACATGGACCGTCCTCCCCTGGTGGTCTGTCCCTATGACGCGGAGCTCCTGGGGCACGGATGGTTCGAGGGGCCCCAATGGCTGGAAACCCTGTTCCGCCTGGCCAAGGATCGCCCCGGGCTCCGCTTCGTCTCCCTGGGGGAGTACCTCAAGCTGCATCCCGAGAACCCCGTGTCCGTGCCCGAGTTCTCCTCCTGGGGGAACGGAGGCTACGCCAGCGTGTGGCTGGACGGGTCCAACGACTGGATCTACCGGCACGGGTACAAGATGCTGGACCGCATGATGGAGCTGGCCGAACGCTTCCCCAACGAGACGGGCCTGAAGGAACGGGTCCTGAACCAGGCCGCCCGGGAAACCCTCCTGGTGATGTGCTCCGACTGGGCCCTGCTCATCCGGGCCGGAAAGGCCGGAGCCTTCGCCCGCAAGCAGGTGGAGGACGCGGTGTCGAACTTCCAGCGCATCTACGAGATGCTCTGCGCCAACACCGTGGGGACCGAGTGGATAACCCGGCTGGAAAAACGGAACAACCTCTTCCCGGGGATCAACTACCGGATGTTCCGAAGAAAACGGGCCTAGCCTTTCCGCGGAGCGGGCGGACCTGGTTTTCTCTGCCTGCATCACAAGCTTCGTGACACTATAGTTGACGAGCCTACCCCGGCCGGGCATACTGCGGTATGCCATCCCGAGACATCTTCGACAACCTCTCCCCCCTGGACCATCGGTACTGGGAGGCAAACCGGGAGCTCTTCGATTCCCTGTCGGAACGGCTCTCGGACCGGGCTTCCGTGCGGGCCTGCGTCCGTGCGGAGATCGCCCTGCTCAAGGCCCACCTTACGGCCCGCAACCTGGCCTCGGACGCGATGTTCCGGGACCTGGACGCCCTGGCCCTCTCCGTTGACCCCGAGGAGGTCGCCCGGGAGGAAGAAAAGACCCGGCACAACATCCGCGCCCTGGTCAACGTCCTCCAGGCCAAGGTGCCCGCGGACCTGGCGCCCCTGGTTCACCTGGGCGCCACGAGCGTCGACATCCTGGACACCGCCCGGGCCGTCCAGTTCCGGGACGCGGTCCTCGAGGTCCTGTTGCCCCTCCTGGCCCGGGTCCTGTCCGAGCTGGCCCGCCTGGCGGCGGACGAGGCGGAAACCCCCCAGGTGGGCCGGACCCACGGCCGGCACGCCGTGCCCATCACCTTCGGGTTCGCCATGGCCGAGTACGCCGCCCGGCTGGGCAAGTGCCTGCCCCGCATAGAGGAGCTGGCCCGGGACCTCAGGGGCAAGCTGGCCGGCGCGACGGGCTCCTACAACGCCCTGTCCATGATCTACCCGGACCCCCAGGAGGTGGAGAGAACCTACCTCGGCTTCCTGGGCCTGGCGCCCAGCGAGCACTCCACTCAGCTGGTGGAGCCCGAGTACGTCCTGCGGCTGCTCCTGGAACTCAACACGGCCTTCGGAGTGCTGGCCAACCTGGCGGACGACCTTCGCCACCTCCAGCGCCAGGAGATCGACGAGGTCCGGGAATCCTTCGGGGGAGCCCAAGTGGGTTCCTCCACCATGCCCCAGAAGCGGAACCCCTGGAACTGCGAGCATGTGAAGAGCCTCTGGAAGGCCTTCGCCCCCCGGGTTCTCACCTTCTTCCTGGACCAGATCTCCGAGCACCAGCGGGACCTGACCAACTCCGCCAGCGAGAGGTTTTCCGTGGAGTTCCTGGCGGGCCTCGGGGCCGCGGCCAACCGCATGCTCAAGGTGCTCCGCACCCTGTCCGTGGATCGGGAGCGGATGGCGGTCAACCTGGGATCCAGCGGCGGGGCGGTACTGGCCGAGCCCGCCTACATACTCCTGGCGGAGTCGGGCAGGCCGGACGCCCACGAGGAGGTCCGGAAGCTGACCCTGGAGGCGGAGTCCCTGGGCCTCTCCTTTGCCGAAGCCCTGGCCCGGCGTCCGGACATCCGGGACGCCCTGTACGACCGGCTCCGTCGGCTGGGACACCCCGATCCCGAGTCCTTCTTTTCCGCTCCGGAGCGCTACCGCGGGCTGGCGGCAGAAAAAGCCCGGGCCCTGGGGGCGAAGTACGGGGAATTGGCGCGGCGCTGGGCGGGCTGAACAGCGCGGGCGGCCGACGGGGCGATGATCCCCGGACGGCTTTTTACCTCGGCGACCGCCGCGGGCGGACGCTCGAGTCTCCATCGACCGGAGGGGCAGCGGCCTCTCGCGCGGAGGCGACTGATCATGGAGGAGACCCTCTCCTACGACGACGTGCTCCTGCTCCCGGGGTATTCCGAGATACTCCCCCGGGAGGCGGACGTGCGCACCCGGCTGGCCGCGGACATCCGCCTGAACGTGCCGATCCTGTCGGCTGCCATGGACACGGTCACCGAGGACCGCCTGGCCATCGCCCTGGCCCTGGAGGGCGGTGCGGGGGTCATCCACCGGAACCTGGCGCCCGCGGAGCAGGCCGAGCACGTCTCCACGGTGAAGCGGTACCTGAACTGGATCATAGACTCCCCGGTGACCATAGAATCGGACCGCACGATACGGGACGTCCGATCCCTGATGTCCCGGCACGGGGTCACGGGGCTTCCGGTGCTCGACAAGGAAGGACGGGTGGTGGGGATCATAACCGCCCGGGACCTCCGGTTCAGCCGGGACGACGGGACCCTGGTCCGGGACGCCATGACCCCGGACCCCGTCGTGGTGCCCGGGGACACGACCCCGGCCCAGGCCCGGGAAAAATT
>JBFZER010000410.1:0-2743 GCA_041306765.1 Spirochaetota bacterium
TACTTGGAGGGGGTGAAATCGGACTTCTGTTCCTGCTTGAGGCTCTCGAGGTAGCGCAGAACCTGGGAGTTCCCGAAGCGCTGGCTCTCGATCCTCTTGCGCTCGGCTTCCTTTACGCCCACGATGCCCCAGACGGACTCGTCGTCGATGTCCGTGACGGGGTCCAGGATCGCCTTGTCATAGAGGATCTTGACGTCCTTGATGTAGGCCACGAAGTCTCCGCCCTCGTGGGCAGCGTCGCGGCTGACCAGGATCCCGCCCAGCTTAACGTAGGGACTGGTCTTGGGGTAGAGCGGGAAGATCCGGAGCTCCCGGTTTCGGACGTCCCGGATGTACTGGGGGTTGTCCCAGCGCAGTTCGCGCCAGCCGTCGAAGTTGAGGTACCCCATGAAGATCACCCGCTCGCCGGCGTCCTGGTCCTTGAGGATCAGGGACAGGCCGTGGGGGAAGTTCAGGCCCTTGACCGTCACGGCCACGGACTTGATGACGCCCACGTTCTTCACGACTCCCATGGCGGTCTGGACCTTGGATTCGGCGTTGTAGGTTCCTTCGAACCGGGTCAGCCGGGCGTTGGCGGGGTCGTTGCCTCCGGCGGCCTTCGGGGTGATGGTGCCGTCATCCGCGACATCCGCCTTGGGCTCGAAGGAGGGGATCTCGAAGGGCGGGGTGATCCGGGCCCAGGAGTTGAAGGGTTCCAGGGGGAAGCTCACCCGGATGCCCAGGACGGTCTGGCCCGCGTACTGCTTGGCCTCGGCGTTGACCGCGGCTTCCCGGGTGTAGGAATTCGGGACGGTCACGGGAGACCGGGAGGAGGAAGCCAGCACCACGGACCAGTTGGGGATGGCCAGGGAGGTGCGCATCTGCTTTTTCTGGTCCTCGGTATAGCTTGCCCCCGCGGTGGAAGAGAAATCTATCATCGTCGCGCGGTTCTGGGTGAGCTTTCCCTTCTGAACCGGATCCTCGATGATGTCGGCCTTCAGGAGGGAAAAATCGATGAGGACGGCTTCGTCCGCGAAAGCGCCGACGACGCCCACAAACAGAAGCGCAACGGCCACTATAAGGAACTGCCTTCTCATTAACGTGCTCCTTTCATATACCATGGTCGGAATCAAGTAATTACCTGGAATTATAGCCGTCGCAAATGCTTTGTCAATTAATTTCACTTTTTTTTAGGGTCTTCGGCGGTTCCGGTCCCCGGGACGCCGGGTTCCCGGCCGCCCACCGTGAGGATAATGGGACCCAGGGTTGGGAAGTTGTATCGCAGGGTTCGCCGGACGGCCAGGAGGCCCAGGTCCAGGGGAGGGGTCTGGGCGAAAACGGCGTCCTCGGAAAGGTCCACGTAGAGTCGACCCCTGCGGTAGAGGGTCTCCGTCACCCGGGTTCCCCGGGGCAGGGCGACGGTCAGACGGGAATCCCCGGGTCCGAGCAGAAGCTCCTCCACGACGATCCGCGCGTCGTCCTCCAGTCCCTGCCCCCCGGGGAGCACCCGGCGCGGCTCGCCCTGGAGCCTCGAGTCCGACGCCCTGGGGAAAAACAGCACGGCGGCCCGGGTGGGCATGGGCCGCAGGAGCCAGCCCGCCAGGGAGATTAGGAGGAAGAGGAAGAACAATCCCGGCCAGAGGATCCGGGGGGCGAGCAGGCGCTCTAGTCCCGCGGTAAGTCGTTTCCGGAGGTCATCGGTCATGGGGAAGCGGATCCTTTGCGATTCTCGAAGTATTCGACGAAGTCGACGATGCCAGTATATATGCCGTCCCCGAGCTTACGCAAGTAATCGGCCTGGGCAAGGAGGGCGGCGTCCTGGGGATTCGTCAGGAACCCCACCTCCACCAGGACGCTGGGCATCTTGGCGTTCCTGACCACGAACCACTCCTCCGCCCGGAGGCCCCGGTTCGGGGAGGCCTCCCCGACAGCCAGGCCCATCCGGTCCAGGATGCGTTTGGCCAGGAGGACGCTCTCGGTGGTGAACTCCTCCTCCATCATGGCGTTCAGGATCGGGGCGATGTCCTTGTCCGAATCCGGGAGCCCGGAGCCGTCGACGAGCTTCCTCCGGTAATCCGGGTTCAAATACCATACCTCGAAGCCCCGGGCGTTCTTGTTGAACGAGGCGTTGGCGTGGATCGACACGTAGATGACCGCGTCGTTACGGCCCAGCTCCAGGGAGTTCGCGACTTCGACCCGTTCCTCCAGGGTCGGGTATACGTCGGTATCCCGGGTCATCAGGACGGTCCGCCCGGGCCAGCGCTCCGTAAGGAGGTCCCGGACCCGCAGGGCCACGGCCAGGGCGATGTCCTTTTCCACGACCCGCTTCTTCGCGCCCCCGATCACGTGGTCCGCCAGGGCTCCGGGATCCTTTCCGCCGTGGCCGGGATCGATCAGGATGGCGGCCACGTGGAACTGGGCCGCCCGTTCCTCCTCCCTGCGGGCGAACCAGGCCTTCAGGGCCGCCGCGGCGGATTCCGCCAGGAAGGGCGCGCCGGCCCGGTATTCCACGGGCTCCAGCCGGACCAGTTCGTCGTAGTCCATCACCCAGACCGGAGAGCCGAGCTTGAAGGAGGCCCGGTGCCCTCCCCTCTCCAGGTACCCGGTTTCCGTCAGAGGATCCCAGGAGAGCCGGGCGCCCAGCTCCGCGGCCGCGGCCGTCAAGAGCAGCGGCCCCGCCGCCTTCGTGACGGGGGCCGGGGAGGACCCGGCGCCCGCCGCGGCGCCCGTCCCCGCGGTCCCCGCGGTCCCCTGGGCCGCCAGG
>JBFZER010000411.1:0-3436 GCA_041306765.1 Spirochaetota bacterium
CCGACAGGGCCAGCAGGTACAGGGCCGCGGAGGCCCCCAAGGAGATCCTGGAACGCTTCCGGGCCTCCGCCCGCAGGTAGGCCTGGCGGGGATCCGCGTTCAGGGCCGTCATTTCGGCCCCTTGTTCGGCTTGGTTGCCAGGCCGACCCCCTCGATCCCGTTCTTCCGGAGGGCGTCCAGCACGGACACCATGAGCTGGTAGCTGGTCCCCTGGTCGCCTTCCAGGATGGCCCGCATCTGGTCCGGAGCCCGCCCTTCCACGGCCTTGGCCAGGAGGACCGGCAGGCCCTCCAGGGAGGTCTGCTGCTTGTTCAGGTAGATCTCCCGCTCCGACACCGCCAGGATGTGGATCTCCGTCAGGGGAACGGCCTCGGCCGTGGCCGACTGGGGGAGCTCCAGGCGGATCCCCGGGGTCACCTTGAAGGTGCTGGAGATCATGAAAAAGATCACCAATTGGAAGACCACGTCGATCAGGGGCGTGAGGTCCACCGTGTGCTGGGGCTTCAATCGCCGCTCGATGATCATGATCCGCCCTTCCTGCCCACCGAGTTGATCATCAGGATCAGGGTGTTCACCTGGTTTTCCATCTTGATGAGGATCAGGTTCACCTTGGTCACCAGGTAGTTGTAGAAGATCACCGCCGGCACGGCCACTACGATGCCCGCCACGGTGGTGATCAGGGCCTCGGACACGCCCTTGGCCAGGACCGAGGGGTCGCTGACCGCCCCGAACTGTCCCAGGACCCCGAAAGCCTTCATGGTGCCCGTCACGGTGCCCAGCAGGCCCAGGAGGGGGGCGATATGGGCGATGGTGCCCAGGGCGGAGACGTTCTTCTCCAGCTGGGGGATCTCCTGGTTGGCCGCGTCCTTGAGCACGTCCTTCTGGACCGTCTCGGCATAGCCCCGGTGCTCGATCCCCACCCGGATGAGCCCGGACAGGGGGGACAGGTTGTTGTCGCAGATGGCCAGGGCCTCGTCGAAGTGCCCCTTCTCCACCGAGGATTTCACCCGCAGGAAGAGCTTCTCCTCGTCCGTGTTGATCCGGCGGAAATAGAGGAGCCTCTCCAGGATTATGGCCGTGCCCGCCACGGAGAGGGCGATGATCACCCATAGCACGGGCCCGCCTTGCACCAAAAAGTCCAGCATTGGTTCCTCCTCCTCTCTTAAAATACCCTCATACCCGGATGGTTTCAAGGCAAAGGGCGGCGGTATTCAGGACTCAGGACTCAGGACTCAGGACTCAGGACTCGGGAGTCGGGAGCCGGCAAGGAAGACGGCGATCCGCTCGCCCCGGCGTGGCAGGACGTGGCCAGCCTCGGGGTCGAGCTCGGCCCGGAAGTCCGGCAGGAGCCGGGACAGCCGGTCGGCGGATTCTCGGGTCCGCAGGAGGGCGTCCGCCAGACCCCCGATGTAGAGCACAGGGCAGATTATGCGGGCCAGCTCGGCGTCGGAAAAGACCGGGGGCGACTCCATCCGGGGCCGGAAGGATTCCATCATGAGCACGGTATAGTCCATCGCCTCCCGGGGGACTTCCGCGCTCCCGTAGACCAAGGTGGCCAAGCGCTCCACCCCCCTCCGGCCTTGGGAGAGGTATAGGATCGACTTGAAAAGGAACGAGGCCCGGGCGGGCGCCGCCCCGGCGGGACAGAGCAGAGCCAGGCGCTCCACCCGCCGGGGCCGGCGGGAGGCGTAGCGAAGGGCCATCCACCCGCCCAGGGACATACCCACCAGAAGGATACGGTCGAGATCGAGGCCCGCCAGCACGTCGTCCAGCCACTCCTCCGAAGCCGGGCCGGCCAGGGAAAATCGGATTTCCTCGCTGTAACCGGGCTCCCCGGGCAGGTCCGGGGCGACGACCCGGAAGGTCCGGGACAGGACCTCCACCTCCCCCAGCCACGACACGGCGTTGGAGGCCGAGCCGTGCAGCAGGACGACCGGCGGCGCCCCCTCGGGGCCCGATAGGACGACCCGGGTCCGTCCGTGCCGGGTCGGGACGTCTCGGATCGATTTCGGCTCGGGCCACCGGGAAAGGACTTCGTCGTATTTTGCCAGGACGGCTCGCCGGCCTTCCACGGACTTGAACACGGTTTCCGAATCGTTCCTCATTTCGAGCCTCCATCCGCCCCGCCTTCGCCGGCCCGCGCGGCCCCGGCGCTTGAACCCCCGGCGGGGTCATACCGCAGGTTTCCCAGCCCCTCCCGAACCCCCCGGGCCCAGATCAGCTCGGACTCCAGGTGCCCGAGATGGTTCTCTTCGATGGTCTTCCAGAGGAAGGCCTCCCTTCGGGACCGGTTCGGGGCCGGCCGGCCGCGCCTGACCGTCTCCCGGGCCATCAACAGACGGGACTCCAGGGCGCTCTCGTAGCGCCCCAGGAGGGCGTAGAGCTCCCGGTCTCCCAGGAGGTCCGCCCAGGCCAGCTGGATGTGGAAGGCGTTGCGGAGTTCCGGAACCTCCGGCTCCGAGTCCAGCCAGGCCCGGAGGGCTTCCAGGCCCTTCGGCGTCACCGTGTAGACCTTGCGGGAGGGGTACTTGTCCTGGTGGACCACCTCGTTGGTCACCAGGCCCTCCTCGTGCAGCTTTATGAGGGTCCCGTAGATCTGGTTGTTGTTCCCGGACCAGTGGAAGGACAGGGAATCGGCGAAAACCTTCTTGAGCTCATACCCTGTATGGGGTTTCCAGCTCAAAAATCCCAGGATCGCGTGCTGGATGGACATGATAGCCCCCTGATAACTTAGTTATTATTATACTATGTTACTTATAACATATTGTCAAGAAGAATTCTCCATCCCAATTCACCATCTTGTTCATAAAGTTGGAATTATCGAGCAAGCTCATACGCCGCACCGAAGACCCGGAAGAGCTCCGCCGCGGTGGTCCCCGGCCCCGGAGGCGAGCCCCGCATACGCAGGGGCGAGTTGACGGTCAGGGATATTCCCTTCACGACCAGGACCTCGTCCCCCGGCCGCACCAGGTTCATGGTTTCGACGACGGGGCCCTTCCGGTAATTGTGGTGCAGGTACGAGACCGTCCCCTCGGAGTCGACCCCCACCACCATGCCCACGTGGGTGAGCTCGTCATCCGCCCTGCCGTTGCCGTTCGCGTCGTAGGTATCGTCCCAGAACACGAGGTCCCCGGGGGCCGGGTAGCGGGTAGAGTAGAGGAGGCCCGCGTCCCGGAGGGTCAGATACAGCCGGCGCACCCCGTTGCCTCCGTAGAAGGCGAAGCGGTAGGCCAGGTCCACCCCCCCGAAGGCGTAGGCCGCCCGGACCACCCCCGTGCAGTCCATGGGATACCGGACGCCGTTCACCACCAGGTCGCTAGTCCCGACCAGGGTGAGCCCCCCGGACACCACCGAGGCCTGGAGCTTAGTAGGCTCGGCGGGGGCGTAGGTCTCCCGCTCCGGGAAGGGATATGCGGCGTCCCCGGCCGAGGGGGTC
>JBFZER010000412.1:0-4563 GCA_041306765.1 Spirochaetota bacterium
TACTTCCCCTACATGTGCGACGCTGCCCACCTCCTCGCCGCGGCCGCGCGCTCCTGCGGCATCGACGCCGAGGTACTGCCGATGCAGGACGAGGCCGCGCTGGACTGGGGGCGAAGGTATACCTCGAGCCGCGAGTGCTTCCCCATGATCTGCACCACCGGGAGCTTCCTCAAAAAGCTCGCCGAGCCCGGGACGGATCCCGGGCGGGTGAGCTTCTTCATGCCCTTCCACGGAGGGCCGTGCCGCTTCGGCCAGTACCAGAAGCTGCAGCGGATCATCGCATCCAACCTGGGGTACGGGGACGTGGAGATCGTCTCCCCGTCCAACAAGAATTCCTACGCCGACTTCACCTCCGGCCACGGCGCAAAGTTCCGCCTCGTCGTTTGGAAGGGTCTGGTGGCGTGCGAGATCCTGGCCCGGCTGCGCCAGGAGCGAAAACCCTACGAGGTCAGGCCGGGTCAGACCGAGGAGACCTACCGCAGGGAACTGGACCGGCTGGTCCTCTCCCTGGAGGGGGGAGCGCGGAACATCGTCCGGGAACTTCGAAAGTCCGTCGAGGAGTTCGAGGCCATTCCCCTGCTGGATATCCCCCGGAAACCCGTGGTGGCCGTGCTCGGAGAGATTTTCATGCGCGACAACCCCTTCTGCAGCGGCTTCCTGCGGGACCGGCTGGAGGAATTGGGCGCCGAGACGGTAATGGCCCCGGTGCGGGAATGGCTGGAGCTGTCCTCGGTCAACTACCGGAAGGTCAGCCGCTGGGAAGGAAGGCACCTCGAGGCCGCAAAGGCGCAGGTCCAGCTGTTTTTCCAGAAGCGGATAGCCCGCGGGATCGAGGAATCCCTGTCGGAGACCTTCGACGCGGACCGGATCGTTCCCATAGAGGACATCCTGGATCTCTGCGGCGCCTATATCCACCGCGACTATTCCGGAGAGCCGCCCCTGGCGCTGGGCGCGGCCGCGAGCCTGGCGAAGACAGGGGTTTCCGGCTTCGCCTCGGTGATCCCCTTCACCTGCCTGCCCGGAACCGTCGTGGCCTCCCTCTCGGACTCCTTCCGGGCGGACCACGGGGACATCCCCTGGGTGAACATCGCCTTCGACGGGCAGGAGGACATCGGGACAGAAACGCGCCTGGAAGCCTTCGTGCACCAGGCCCGGGAATACGCCCGGGCCCACGGGTACGACGGGGCCCGATAAACCGCCGCCCGGTCCCGCGGCCCTCCTACCGCACCGGCCTCTCGAATTCCGCAAGCCGGAGCGGCAGTCCGTCCTCCGCGGCCGTCCGGGCGAATTCCAGGGCGACGGTACCGAACATCCGCTCCCGGAGGGCCTCGTCCACGGGCATCCGGAGGAAGCGGCCGGCGGGGAGTTCGGCGGCCACCCGGGGGTAGTTGCGGGGGTCGTGGACCTTGTCCCCGGTCCCGTTGAGCACGAAGACTTCCCGGCTCACGGCCCCGAGCCGGCCGAAGAGCTCGAAGTCCCAGGCCGCCTCGGCGGATTTCTTCCACTTCCACACGTCGGCGCCGTCGATGAACTCGAAGGTCCGCCGCTTCTGCTCCCCTTCCTTCAGGTCCCCCACAAGGGCTTGGCGGAGGAGGGGGCGGACCGCCCGTATCAAGGAAGCGGGGATCCATGGGGAAACCCGGCGGAGGAAGGTCTTGTTGAACCAGAGGGTATGCATGGGATCGGCCAGCAGAACCGTGGGGGCGTCCAGGATGCCCCGGATGAGGCCTTCCAAAATAAGGGCGGAACCCCAGCAGGTTCCGGCCAGCACGAAGTCCCGGCCGGTCAACCCGACCTGGTCCAGGGCGGCCCGGATATCCCGGACGGAGCGGGACGGCGACATGTCCGGCTTCCGCCCCAGGATCCGGCTGGAAGCTTTCTCCCGGGTCTCAATGAAGTAAAATTCTGCCCGGTTGTGGAGGGGTCCGAAGAAACCCTGGAATCCTTCGGGGTTGGTGCCCCAGCCGGGCACCAGGACCACGGGCCGGCAGGCTTCGGGGCGGTCAGGATGGACTCGGGGGTGATCTGGCCGTACTCGAATCACCCGGATCTCGGCGCCCGGTACGGGAACGTACGAGACGCGGCCGGTCAGCGGGGACCAGAAATCCGGCGCGGGCCCCGGAGCGGGGGCCAGGAACGACTCGACCCGGGACCGCAGGCCGGGGCTGTCTTCCAGGGCGGTTTCCCAAGGATCATCCATGACGGGTCGAGGATACTCGTGCCGCATTCGGCGGTCAAGCATGAGAATCACGGGACGCCGGGGTACGGGGCTGTAATTGTTAGTATTTGACTAAATGTCCGTTAGAAACGATACTCTCCATCGATCCGGGCCCAGGGGTCCGAGCCCGGAAACTGTCGCAGGAGTATCGGGCATGTCCATCTACAACATTTTCGACCTGACCGGCGGCCTGGCGGTCTTCCTCTTCGGCATGGTGATGATGAACAACAACCTCACCGCCCTGGCGGGGGCCCGGCTCCGGACCATCATGATCGAGCTCACGAAGACCAAGGTCCGGGGCTACCTGACGGGCCTTGGGGTTACCATCGTGAACCAGTCCTCCTCGGCCACCACGGTGCTGGAGGCCGTGCTGGTGGGCGCGGGGCTCATGACCTTCCAGCAAAGCCTGGCGGTCACCCTGGGAGCGGAACTCGGCTCCACCTTCCTGGGCCAGCTCTTCGCCTTCCCCAAGATCACCCGCCTGGCGGCCCTCTTCGTGGCCCTGGGCTTCTTCGCCTACCTTCTGGCGTCCAAGAAACAGCACAAGTCCGCGGCCAACACCGTCCTGGGCTTCGGCCTTCTGTTCCTGGGGATGGACATGATGTCCCGATCCATGGAGCCCCTCCGGACGATGCCCGCCTTCCTGAACCTCATGGCCTCGGTGGAGCGCCCCCTCCTCGGGATCCTCGTGGGCCTGGGGTTCACCATGATCGTCCAGTCCTCGGGGGCCACCTCGGGCCTGGTCATAGCCATGGCGATTTCCGGGACCATAAGCCTCGCCCAGGCCGTGCCCATCAACCTGGGAGCCTCCATCGGCACCTGCATCACCGCCGTCCTGGGAAGCCTGTCCCTCAACCGGGAAGCCAAGCGCAGCGCCTACATCCACGCGGTATTCCAGACGATCGGGGTGACCCTGGCCTTCGTCCTCCTGTCCATTCCCTTCCGGGGCGAGCGGCTCTACCTCTTCCTGGCCCGGGAGCTGTCCCTGCTGTTCACCGGGGGGCGGGAGAACCTGGCCCGGGAAATCGCAATGGCCCACACCCTGATGCCCGTGCTCAACCATCTCCTGGTCTTCCCCCTGCTCCCCCTCATCGTCAAGGCCTTCGACCGCCTGGTGCCCCCGGAGCCTCCCAAGGAGGTCTTCGGGCCCCAGTACCTGAGCGAGGCCATGCTCCCCGAGCCGTCCATCGCCCTCTTCCAGGTCAAGAAGGAGATCCTCCGGATGCGGCCCATCATCGAGCACATGCTCGAAGCCAGCGTCCGGCTCTTCTCGGAACGGCGACCCGAGGACGGGAAGGCGATCAAGACCGAGGACAAGTACATCGACACCCTGCGCACCGAGATCGTCCGCTACCTGACCAAGGTGGCCAAGCAGTCCCTGACCGAGAGCGAGAGCAAACGACAGGTCTCCTACCTCTTCATCGTCAGCGAGCTGGAGAACCTGGCGGACGTGATCGAGGGGAACATCCGGGACCGGGCCAAGAAGCTCATCAACAACGACCTCCGGCTCTCCGAGGAAGGGCTTTCGGACGTCCAGGAATTGGCCAAGGTGGTGGCGGAAAATTTCCGCTCCGTGATGCAGGCCTTCGAGGACAACGACACGGGAGGGGCACGGCTGGTCCTGGAGTGCTCCGAGTCCTGCTGGGAGCTTCAGAGGGAATTCCGGCGCAAGCACTTCCGCCGCCTCAACGAGGGCGTCCAGGTGTCCATCGAGACCACGGAGATCCACATGGACCTCCTCAACCACCTGCACCGGGTGAACCGCCACATCTACCACGTGGCCCAGGCCCTCCTGGAGCTTGCCGACGAGGCCGTGCCGGAGCATCACGGGTCCGTGATGTAAGGAGCGCCCCGCGTTCAAGGCGCCGTACCGTGGACTCCTGGCATCCCGGCCCCGCATCCGCTACCCTTATGGCATGCGCACTGATTCCGGCCTCTCCCATTCCGAGCGCCACGCCCGCCTCTTCGAGCGTATCGCCCGGCCCTACGCCTGGTTCTTCCACGGCCAGCTCCGGACCTACGCCCGGGCCTTCGAGCTGGGCCGTTCCCACCTTCCGGATCCCGCGGGGCGCCGGGCCCTGGACATCGGCTGCGGCACCGGGGCCTTCACCCGGGCCCTGGCCCGGGAGGGCTGGGAAGTGCGAGGGGTCGACGTGGCCCGGGCCATGCTGGAGAGGGCCCGGATGCAGGGGCTTTCCTGCGATCCCGGGGACGCCCTCCGGGGCCTGGCGGAACCGGACGGAAGCTTCGACCTGGTGACCGCGGCCTATGTCGCCCACGGCCTGCGGCGGGAGGACCGACGCAAGCTGTTCCTGGAGATGAAACGGCTTTCCCGGGACACCGTG
>JBFZER010000413.1:0-4404 GCA_041306765.1 Spirochaetota bacterium
GGCGGGCCTTCTTGGATAGCGCCGGAAGGGAGTCGAACCCTCGTCTCCAGCTTGGAAGGCTGGGGTAATAGCCGTTATACGACCGGCGCGATTGTCGTGCGCGGCTCTCGCCGCGCGGGAAGCAAGGTTGCGGTCGTTTGTCTCGAGCCCTGCGGGCTCTCGCCATACGACGGCGCGATTGTCGTGCGCGGCTCTCGCCGCGCGGGAAGCAAGGTTGCGGTCGTTCGATTCGCGCTTGACGTCAGGGGCGCTCATAGCACGACCAGGGCATCTCGTTGTGCTCTCAAGAAAATACCGAGAAAGCCGGAGGGCTGTCAAGGCGGACCCAGGGGAAGCCAGGCCACGCCGTAGGGCGGCAGGTCCAGGCGGCCCGGGGCGCCGGACGAGGAGACCTCCGCGCCGGAGCTCGGGTCGTAGGGAATTCCCGCGGGGCCCAGGTCTTCCCCGGGCTCGAACCGGGCGGGCCGGGAACTGACGTTGACGGCGCAGAGTAGGCGTTTTCCAGGCCCGCCCCGGAGGACGGCGAACACGGGGCCGTTCCGGGAGAGCACCCGGGACGGGGTTCCCGGGGCCAGTGCGGGTTCCCGGCCCCGGTGCCCGTACAGCGAGCGGAAGGCGGCCAGGCACCGGGAAGACCGGCTTCCGGGATCCGCCAGAGCCGACTCCACATCCTTCAGGTCCAGGACGCGGCGGTTGATCGCCCGGTTGTACCCCCGTAGAACGGGACCCTCGGTCCAGTTGGGAGTGCCCAGGATGCTGTGGATATACACCGCCGGCATGCCGTCCAGGGACGCGGCGATCGCGTGGCTGGCCAGGTGGGCCCGGATCCTCAGGTCCTCGGGCAGGGCGGGATCCGCGACTGCGTCGAACCAGGAGGCGTTCAGCTCGTACGGGATCGGCCCGTCCGGGGTGGCCTTATAGGAAATCAGGCAGCCTCTTCCAATCTCAGCGGCAAGGGTCTCTCGGAAGGCCCCCTCGTCCACGAGCCCCCGGGCGGGGGTCAGCCCGATTCCGTCATGGGAGGCCAGGAAATTGAGGAATACGCAGCCCGGGGGCGTGCGGAGACCCCCGGCCCACTCGGAAAGCCGGCCGGCGTCCCCGGCCGCGAAGGCGTGGATCGTCAGCGGAGGCAGGGCGAAGTTGTAGACCATGTGCGCCTCGTCCCCGGCGCCGAAGTACGAGACGTTCTCCCGATGGGGCACGTTGGTCTCCGAGAGCAGCCGGACGTCCAGCCCGAGGGCATCCACGACGGCACGGAACAGCTTCACGACCGCGTGGGTGCGGGGATGGTGCAGGCAGGGATGTCCGTCCTCCTTCCACAGGTAGGCGATGGCGTCCAGCCGGACGATCCGGGCACCCTTCTCGACGTAGTCCAGGAACACGTCCAGCATTTCAGCGAGCACCGCTGGATTTGAGAAATCGAGATCGACCTGGTCCGCGCTGAAGGTAGTCCAGACGTTCACCCGCGACCCGTCCGCCCGGGCATAGGGGGTCAGGAGGGGATGGGTCCGCGGGCGCACAACCCCCGACGCGTCGTACCCCTCCGGCCGGGTCAGGAACCATCCTTCAAACCGGGGATCCCCCCCCAGGAATCCCCGGAACCAGGCTCCCCGGGAACTCGCATGGTTGATCACGAGATCGAAGGCCAGTTGGAACCCCCTGCCTAGGGCTTGAACGTCCTTCCAGCCTCCGAGTTCCGGATCGACCGCCCGGTAGTCCATCACGGAAAAGCCGTCATCCGAGGAATAGGGGAAGAAGGGAAGAATATGGATATGCGAAACCATTCCGGAAAGCCTTGCGTCCGCGAAGCGACCCAGCGCGTTCAAGGGAGCCTCTCCCTCCCGCCCCTCCAGGGTGTTTCCGTAGGTTATGAGAAATACATCCCTCTCCGAGAGCGGATCCGGTTCCGTCCCCTTCCGGAGGGCGCCTGATGTTTTCAATCCTTCCCGACGCCGCTCCAGGACCTTTCCGATCAGGACCCTAGCCTCCCCATCCCTTCCGGCTTCGGTGTACAAGCGTCCGATCTGCTCTTCCATCCTCCCGGTCGCGTCCATAGACCTTCCTTGAAGAATTGTTGCATCCATCATACTGCGGTTTTCCTGCTCCCGGTCATCAATATTGACTATATATTGTTTTATATATATAATTGTACCAAGGATGGAGGCGGACATGATAGAGGAAAGGAAGTCAAAAAAAATCCTGATCATCGGCGGGGTGGCCGCGGGCGCCACCGCCGCAGCCCGGGCTCGGAGGCTGGACGAAACCGCGGAGATTACCGTTGTCGAAAAGGGGCGCTACGTCTCCTTCGCGAACTGCGGGCTTCCGTACTTCGTCTCCCGGGACATCCCCAAGCGCTCCTCCCTCATCCTGCAGACCCCGGAAGGCTTTTTTTCGCGATATCGAGTCGCCGTCCTGCTGCAGACGGAAGCTCTGTCCCTCGACCGAGCAGCCCGAACGGTTCGAGTCCGGGGTCCCGAGGGCGAGTCGGATCTTCCCTACGATTCCCTCATCCTGGCACAAGGCGGTACGCCGATCTTCCCGCCCATCCGGGGCCTGGACTCTCCGAACGTGTTCCGACTCTGGACCATTCCGGACATGGACGGGGTGCACAAGTTCGTGGAAACCGAAAAACCCGCTAGCGCCGTGGTCATCGGCGGGGGCTTCATCGGTCTCGAGGCGGCGGAGGCCTTCGTGAAGCGCGGCCTTTCCACCTCCGTCGTCGAGCTGACCGAGACCCTGATGCCCCCTGCGGACCCCGAGTTCGGCCGCCTGATCCGGAGATCCTACGAGGCCGCGGGCGTCCGGGTCTTCACAGGCCGCTCGGTCCAGGCCGTGGACGCCGCGGCTGGATCGATCAGGCTGGACGATGGGACGGAGGTCAGTGCGGGCATCGTCCTGGTGTCCGCGGGCGTACGGCCCAACACGGAACTCGCAAAGGCCGCGGGCCTGGAGATCGGAGCCTCCGGCGGCCTGTCCGTGGACGAGGGGCTCCGGACCAGCGATCCGCGCATATGGGCCGCCGGCGATATGGCCGAGATCGCCCATCGGGTAGGCGGCAAGCGCCTCCGGGTTCCCCTGGCCGGACCCGCGAACCGGCAGGGCCGCATCGCCGCGACGAACGCCCTGGGAGGCTCGATGGCCTATCGGGGCGCCTTCGGCTCCAGCGTGTTCAAGTCCATGGAAGATACCTTCGCCATGACGGGTCTCTCCGAAAAGGCCGCCCGGGCCGCGGGTTTCGACGTCGGCACCTCGACGGTTTCCAAGGCCCACCACGTGACCTATTTCCCGGGGTCCGCGGAACTGTACTTGAAGCTCGTCTTCGACCGCGCAGGCCGCAGGGTCCTGGGAGGCCAGGCCTACGGCCGGGAGGGAGCGGACAAGCGGATCGACGCCCTTGCGGCGGCCCTGGCGGGTGGACTTACCGTGGACGACCTTGCCGAGCTGGACCTGGCCTACGCTCCTCCCTACAACTCCGCCAACGATCTCATCAACCTTGCGGCCTACGCGGCCCAGAACGACCTGTCCGGGTATTCCCCTGCCCGGTCCGCCCGGGAAGCCGCGGAAGCCCTGGCCGCGGATTCCGCCCTCCTGGTGGATGTCCGCACCTACGGGGAGTACGCGAAGAGGTCCGTCCTGGGCTCCCTTCACCTGCCTGCGGACGAGTTCCGGGACCGTCTGGAGGAGCTTCCGAAAAACCGGGACATCCTTCTCCTGTCCAAGGCGGGGTTCGAAAGCCATATAGCCCTCAGGCAGCTGCGGCAGCGGGGCTTCGAACGGGTGTGGAACATTTCGGGCGGCATGGCCGCCCTTTCGCTGGAACCGGGACTCTCCTGGGCGGAGTGACCGGAAATCGAGAAACGGAAACAAGGAGACGACCATGGCCAACATCGTTCAGGAGAAGATCCAGAACGGAGCTTTCATCCTCGACGTACGCACCCTGGAGGAATTCGACGACGAACACTACCCGAACGCCCTTTGCATCCCCGTCAACGAGCTTCCCTACCGCCTTTCGGAGATACCCAAGGACAGGAGCGTCATCGTCTACTGCGCATCGGGAGCCCGGAGCGCCTACGCGGCCCGCATCCTGAAAGCCTCGGGCTATGCCGACGTGGTCAACGCGGGAGGACTCGACGACCTTCCCGAGTCCGCATAACGGCCAGTTTCCCCTCCAGCCGCACGATGCGGCGATCCAAGGCTTCCCGTAATTCCGGGTCCGCCGGGAAAGACCGGGCCTCCAGGGCGGCGCGCAAGGCCGCCTTCAGGTCCCGGGACCTGTGCTCCGCATGCTTGGCCCTCTCCACCCAGGAATCCCGGGAAGGGGCCAGGATCCCAAGGATCCGCTCGTACTCCCCGTACTCCCCTCCCCTCCTGTAGTGTCCCAGGAGCAGCCAGCCCGCCCTCTCC
>JBFZER010000414.1:0-11106 GCA_041306765.1 Spirochaetota bacterium
TCCTCGGGGCCCATGTTGTAGAATCCGTCGCAGGGCAGGAGGGCGTAGCCGATCCCGAACTTCGCGAAGCCTTCCATCTCGGGCAGCCAACTGGTGTCGCTGGCGTGGTACACGACGATCCCGTCGAAGGCGACCAGGAATCCGAGGGTTTCACCGCGCCTGTGGTTCTTGTTCGAGGCGGGCAAGGCCCGCACCGTCACCGGACCTGCCTGGAAGGAAACTCCCTCGGCTAGGAACCGGACGCCCTTCCCGGGGACGGCCCCCGGGGCGGAGGCGATCAAGGCGTCGGGCTTGAGCTTGACCAGGTCCACCCGGTTGTGGTCTCCGTGGCCGTGGCTCACCAGGACCAGGTCCGCGGGTTCGGAATAGTCCCCCGGTGCATAGGGATCGATGTACAGGACGAATCCGGAAGCCGTTCGGATCTTGACCGTGGAGCGGCCGAAATAGGTCAACTCGGCGGGTTTTGCCGCCTGCCCCGCGGCGGCCGCCAGGCAGCCGAGGGTGAAGAAGGGAAGGGCCAGATGCCTCGGAGCGATCATCGGAACCTCCAAACTTGTTCTCTTGCTTCCGTGCAGCCTAGAGACCTTCGATCCTGCGGTCCATGGGGTATTCGACCAGGTACGCCAGCGGAAGTTCCCGCTTTTCCCCGGGCTTCAGGGAGAAGGTCCAGGTTATCCGGGACTCGTCGTCCAGGGTGATATCCTTGAGACTGTCCCGGACCTGGGGCTGGAGCGTCTTGACCACGAGATCCTTGTCCGAGGACAGGGGGAACTGGTCGGATATCTTGATGTCCGCGGGGCGGGAGCGGTTGTTGGAAACCCGGATCTGGTATTCGAACTGCTCGCTGATCCGCTTGCCGACGAGCCCCTCGTTCTTCCGGAATCGCTTGATGAAGCGGTACTCTATTTTGACACCTTCGTCGATGCCCAGGGAGACGTCGGTCTCTTGTCCGGGCATGACGAGCCCGAAGGCCGAACTGGAGACGAAGGACCCGTCGAAGAAGATGTTCACGGTTCCCGGCAGTATGGGGAAGTCCGAATTGTTCTTGAACCGGGCGGTCAGGTAGGCGTACTCGGTCAGTTTCGGGACGGCCTTGTACAGGAAGGCCGCGGGCAATTCCCGGCGGGCCAACCCCACCCGGGTGTCCTTGTTGTCCCCGGACACGCTGCCTCCGCCCGCCACGGTGAAGACGACGCTGGCCCCGGAATCCCGGACCTCCGCCTCCTCCCGCTCGAAGTCCAACTCCGCCGCCTCTTCCTCCTCGTAGGGTGCGGATGGAGCCGCTCCCGAGGCGTAGTCGTCCGCTTCCCGCAGGATCGACTTGGCCATTTCTTTGACAATGGAAGAACGGAGGACCGCGGGGCGGGGGCGGTAGAACTCGAGGCGCCAGGGAACCAGTTCGGGAATAACACCGGACACGTTGACCCGGGCGGTGGAAAGCCGGAGTTCCGTACCGGACCAATCCTCGCCGGTGGCCTGTGAGACGTAGGCGTCGCACTCGAGGGCGATGATTTCCGAATCCCCGGCGGCTCGCAGGTTGTACACCGGGCGCCAGGTGGGTCCGGGGAGCATGTAGGATAGCCGGAGGGTCAGGTCCCCGACGGTTTTCTTTCGGATTCCGACCTTCACGACCTGGCGGGAGCGGCGGCCGGAGGCGCCCAGGTCTTCAATCCGAGCGTCGATGCCCTCGATGCGGCCGTTTATCTCCCGGATCTTCCGCTCCGCCTTGAGCCGCAGGGCGTCGAGTTCCTTGTTCCGTTCCCGGAAGAAACCGGTCATCCCGGTCCAGAGGGTAACGTCAAGGGCTGCCAGCGGATTCGCGGATTGGGCAGGAGAAGGTCCCGGCGGGGCAGGGGGCGTGGTGACCAGGGAAGAGATACGCTCCAGGAAAGCTTTTTCCCCCGCGAGACGGGATAGCTCCAGGCCGAGTTCGTCCAATTCGTCGGAGAGTTTCTGACGGTTCTCCAGGAGGGGGCGGCGCTTGCCGTCCACGTCCTCGTCGAAGTATTCCGTCTCGAAGACGCATTCCCCGAGGACGGCCTCTCCGGCTCCCTTGACCTGCAGACTTTCCTGGTCCAGGTCCGACGGGAGGCCCGGGAAAACCAGGGTGTGATCCCCGGCCCCGAGGGACGCCGATGCCTCCCGTGTGATCATGGCCCTGCCCTGGTACACGGTGACGGATCGGACGACGGAATCGACTTCGGTGACGGTCATGGAGAATCCCCTCGATGATTCAGGATACCCTGAAGTCTAACGCGTCGAAGGATTCTTAGCAAATCAAAAGGCCGCCACGGGTTTCCCGCAGGCGGCCTTTCGCGGGATGTTCCCGGTTCAGCGGAATATCGAATGCCCTTCCTTGTTCAGCGCCTGGAGTTCTTCGACGATCTTGAGGCCCTTGGCGGAGTCCCTCTCGCCCGCTGCGCCGACACCCCGAAGGGCGGTATCCACGAATTTCCCCAGCACCCGGTCCCACTCCGCCTTGCTGCCCTTGGGGGGAGTGAACTGCATGATCCGGTTCTGGCCCTCCGCGAACTTCCAGAACCCCTCCGCGGCGGCGTAGAAATCGCCCTTGGCAAGAGCTGCCCTGACCTGCCCCAGGGTCTGGACATTTGAGCGCATCACCTGGACGACCACGTCCCGGTCGTATGCGGCCTGGGCAGCCGCCGGCAGAATGGCCGATACGGCAAGGATTGCCGCGATCGCGATAACCATCGGGAATTTCTTCGCTGGTTTCAAGACAGCCTCCTTCGAAATGACAAACATTACTGAAAATGTAATTATAAGTAGCGATTGAGGCAAATCGATTCGTTTCTGTAAATATCGTTTGACAAGAATCCAAACCGGGAGGATACTCGACTACAACTGGTTAACCACTATTACTTAACCAGTATTCTCGATGGTGCGGGACGGACGGATATGTCGGACGAGAACCTGGACAGCGAGAGGATGGTCCTCGAACACCTTCGCGACCAGATCGTCACCGGCGAGCTGAAGGCGGGCACGAAGCTCCCCTCGGAACGGGCCCTGGGTCGGACCTTGGGGGTAAGCCGGGGCTATGTAAGAAAAGCCCTTGCGAAACTGGAGCACTACGGCCTTATCCGGACCCTGCCCCAGCGGGGAACCCTGGTGGCGGGCCTGGGAAGCAAGGCCATCTCCGGTTTGATAGCCAGCATCGGAAGCCTGGACGAGGATTTCGGACCGGCCGACCTTTTCGAGATACGGGCCCTCCTGGAGTCCTTTGCGGCGCGGAAAGCGGCGGAGAGGGCCGGTCCGGACGACGTGACGGAAATCCTGAAATGGCATTCCGAGTTCCGGGCCCGGGCGGACGCCGGGCAGAGGGGGTTGGAGGAGGACCATCTCTTCCATCTTGCCATCGCCAAGGCCAGCGGCAATCCCGTATGCCTGGCCCTGACCAGCTACTTCACCCCCCAGATCATCTCGCTCAACGCGGATTTCGCGGAGAGCGATCCGGACCGGTTCCGGCGAACCTTCGCGGAGCACGACGGGATCGTGAAGGCGATCCTGGCGGCGGATCCCGACGCCTCCGGCCTGGCGATGCGGAGACATATGGAAGAGGCATGGAAGCGCCGGCTTCCGGGAAACGCGCCCCGGTGAACCCGGGAGCGGACGACAAGGGTACGCGGCCGATAGGTATTCGTCGGCCTTGAGTCACGAGTCCCGAAGGAGGGAACAGGCATGAAAAAGGTATTCGCGCTAACCGTCGCCCTGGCGATGGTGTTCATCGCTGCCGCCGCCGCTGCGCCCAAGCCGGTCACCGTCACCCACTGGTACTGGGCGGACAATCCGAAGTACTCCGCGCTGATGAAGGAGATGGCGGCGGATTTCAACGCCACCAACGGAAAGGGCATCACCGTCGTGGTCCAGGAGTATCCCTGGGACGGCGGCGGATACAGCGAGACCCTGTTCCGGGCCGCCATGGGCGGAGGAGGGCCGGACACGTCCTCGGCCAAGCTGACCTCCACGCCGCTGTTCGTTTCGAATAATCTGTGGGAAAACCTGGACAAGTACATCAACCGCTGGAAGGACAAGGACCAGATCGATCCCGCCCTCTGGAAGACCATGCGGGACGCGAGCCGCACGAAGAACGTTTTCCTGATGCCTTGGACCACCCAGATCCTGTACCTCTACTACCGCCCCTCCCTGTTCAAAGCGGCGGGTATTTCAGTTCCCAAGACCTACGGTGAATTCCTTGACGCCTGCGCCAAGCTCACGAAGGACAACGACGGGGATGGTCGCACGGACGTCTACGGATTCGGGATGCGTGGATTCAAGGGCGGCCACGAGCCCTGGGGAAGCTTCATCCAGGCCCGTGGCGGCACCTTCGCGGATTTCACGAATCCGAAGGCCGTGGCGGGCATGCAGGACTTCATCGACCTGTACAAGAAGGGCTATGCCCCGCCGACCGCGCCGATGGACGGTTTCAACGAGATCATCGCCAACTTCAAGTCCGGCAAGACGGCCATGACCGTCCACCATATAGGGTCCTCCACGGGCATGATCGACACCTTCGGCGAGGATGTGGGGGCCTTCCCCTTCCCCGGCGACGCGGGCAAATGGACTTCCATGGGAGACACCGAGAATGTGATGTTCCGCTCCAGCAAGAACAAGGACGCGGCCTTCGCATGGCTGGCCTATCTCGCGGCGGGCAAGGGGCAGGACACCTGGTGCACCGTGACCGGGAACGTCCCGGTAAGCAAAGCCGTCCAGAAGCTCCCGCTGTTCCAGAACAGCAAGTTCATGAAGGTCTCCATCGAGGCCGCGCCGTTCGCGGGCATATACCCCGTCCTGGACACGACCACCGAATGGATCAGCACGATATGGCCCAATACGATCGCGGCGGCCCTCCAGGGCAAGATCTCCGCGGCGGAGGCCATGAAACAGCTCCAGACCGGGCTGTACAAGTGATGTATTTCTAGAATCACCACGGAGGTCACGGAGGACACGGAGAAGAGAATGGGGAAAGATTTTTTCCTGCGTGTTCTCTTTGATCTCCCTGGTTGATTCCTGCAAGGTGTATCCCCGCGACAGGGATGGAGAAGAATGGGACGTAAGAGGAACCCGTGGCCGTACCTGCTGGTCGCCCCGGCACTGCTGACCGTGCTGACCGTGGTGTTCATCCCCGTGGTGAACGCGGTCTCCATGAGCTTCCAGAGCTACGACCTCCGGAGGCCCAGCCGCATCGGGTTCATCGGCTTCCAGAACTATGCGGACGTACTCGCCGACCCTCTGTTCTGGCAGTCCGTATGGAAGACCGTGCTTTGGGTGGTGATCGGCGTGGGTTTCCAGTTCCTCTTCGGCTTCATCCTAGCCCTTCTTCTGAACCGGCGTTTTTTTGGCCGGGGACTGGTCCGGTCGATCAGCCTCATACCCTGGGTGACACCGGGGGTTCTCATCGGCCTGATGTGGCGATGGATCTACGACGGAAGCTACGGAGTCCTGAATGACATCCTGTTCCGGCTTGGAATCATCCGGGATTACATCCCCTTCCTGGCCCGGGGGGACACGGCCTTTCCCGCCGTGGTCTTGACCATCATCTGGCAGGGAATCCCCTTCTTCGCCCTTATGATCCTGGCGGGACTCCAGGGCATCCCCGAGGAATTGTACGACGCCGCGGACGTGGACGGGGCCAACGGCGTGCAGAAACTCTTCAGGATCACCATCCCTTCACTCCGGAACGTGATCTTCGTGACCACCCTTCTCCGGATCATCTGGGTCTCCAATTCCGTGGATGTGATCTTCAACCTGACCGAAGGCGGACCCGCGTACGCCACCCAGACCCTGAGTGTCTACGTCTTCAACAAGGGGAACACCCTCAACCTCGGGTACGCCGCGACGATGTCCATCCTGCTGGCCCTCATGCTCTCCTCCGTGGCGGTGGTGTACCTGCGAAGGATCTTCAAGAACCAGGACGGAACGAGATGAAGAAAAGCCCCGCGGACGCCGCGAAGAATATGGCCTCCCGCCTGCTTCTGGCGGGCATGCTGGTATTCCTGCTGTTCCCCTTCTACTGGACCTTTGTCACCTCCGTGAAACCGGAGAAGGAACTCTACGGAAAGCATGTAACGTACTGGCCCGAGAACATCACCTTCGAATCCTACGGAAGGCTTTTCAGCGACTACAACTTCATCCGTCCCATGACGAACAGCCTGATTGTCGCCGCATCCACAACCATCGTGTCCCTGACCGTATCCCTGCTGGCTGCCTACGCCTTCTCCCGCTACCAGTTCCGGGGCCGCAAGTTCCTCATGACCCTCTTCCTGACGAACAACATGTTTCCCACGGTCCTCCTCCTCATACCCCTGTACGCGATCATGAGGAAGCTCGGGATCCTGTATACTCCGATCGCGCTGATCCTGGCCTACACGACCTTCACGATTCCTTTTTCGATCTGGCTGCTCAACGGCTACCTGGCGGACCTGCCCCCCTCCCTGGAGGAGGCGGCCATGGTGGACGGCGCGAACCGGGCCCAGGCCTTCCTCCGCATCGTCCTGCCGGTCCTGATGCCCTGCATCGTGGCCACCGGGGCCTACGTGTTCATGACCTCCTGGAACGAATACACCTTCGCGGTGATGTTCACCAACGAGGCCAGCCGTACCATCCCCGTGTCCCTCAAGAACCTCATCGGTCAGTTGGGGGTGGAATGGGGGATGATCACCGCCGGGGGCATCATCACGATCATTCCCGTATGCTTCATGTTCTTCTTCGCCCAGAAACGGCTGATAGAAGGCCTCACCGCGGGCGCGGTGAAAGGCTGACGGAAAGGAGTTCCCGCACATGGTCCACGAACCTCTGGACGCGACGGCGCGCCGGATGCGCCGCGACATTCTCAAGATGCTGTACCTCTGCCAGTCGGGCCACCCCGGCGGATCCCTCTCCTGCGTTGAGATCCTCGAGGGCCTGTATTACCGCACCATGCGTGTCGACCCCGGGAATCCCGCCTGGGAAGACCGGGACCGGCTGGTCCTCAGCAAGGGCCACGCCTGCCCGGCCCTGTATGCCATTCTGGCCGACCTCGGCTTTTTCCCACGGGAAGATCTCTGGAGACTCCGCCAAGTGGGCAGCCATCTGCAGGGGCATCCGGACATGACCAAGACCCCCGGCGTCGACGTCAACACGGGTTCCCTGGGCCAGGGTCTTTCCATAGCCGTCGGCCTGGCTCTGGCGGCCAAGCATAAGAAAAAGGACTACCGGGTGTTTGCCGTTGTCGGGGACGGGGAGGTCCAGGAGGGCATGATCTGGGAGGCGGCCATGGCCGCGGCCCATTACAGACTGGACAACCTCACGGTCCTGCTGGACCACAACGGTCTGCAGATCGACGGGCCGAACGACAAGGTCATGGGCCTGGGCGATATCTCCTCGAAGTTCGCGGCCTTCGGGTTCGACTGCGAGGAGGTCGACGGCCACGATGCAGAGGCGGTGGCCGCCGCGGCGGGACGGCGCGGAGAGGGAAAGCCGAAATTCATCCGCTGCCGGACCGTCAAGGGCCGCGGGGTATCCTTCATGGAAGGCAACGCGGGCTGGCACGGAAAGCCGATGAACGCCCAGGAATACGAAACCGCGATGAAGGAGCTCGGGGGTGCCGAACATGTCTGACGCAAAATCTCTCCGCGTAGCCTACGGCGAGGCTCTTGTGGAACTCGGGGCGGCGAACGACAAGGTGGTCGTGCTGGACGCCGACCTGGCCCACGCCACGATGACCAGCATGTTCGAGGCCAAGTATCCGGACCGGTTCTACAACTTCGGACTCGCCGAGGCGAACATGATGTGCGCCGCCGCGGGCTTCGCCCACTCGGGGCTGCTTCCCTTCGCCTCCACCTTCGCCCTCTTCGGCACCGGCCGCGCCTACGAGCAGATCCGCAACTCCATCGCATACGTAAACGCCAACGTGAAATTCGGACTGTCCCACTCGGGGCTGTCCGTCGGCGAGGACGGGGGCAGTCACCAGAGCATCGAGGACATCGCCCTCATGCGCGTGGTGCCCAACATGACCATATTCGTGCCCTGCGACCCCGTGGAGACCCGCAAGGCCGTGTTCGCCGCGGCGGAAATCGACGGACCCGTGTATATCCGGGTCGCCCGGCCGGTGGTGGACATCCTCACGACTCCGGAAACCCCCTTCGTGCCCGGGAAGGCCGTGGTCCTCCGGGACGGATCCGACGTATGCATCCTTGCCACCGGCCTGATGGTCAAGGAGGCGATCCGGGCTTCCGAGTCCCTGGAGGCCGAAGGAATCCGCGCCGCGGTGGTGGACGTGCACACGATTAAACCCTTCGACGCGGAGCTCGTCCTGGCCATGGCCGGGAAGTGCGGCCGCCTTCTGTCCGTGGAGGAGCACTCCGTGATCGGCGGGCTCGGGTCCGCGGTGGCGGAAACCCTGGCGGGCAATTCCCCGGCCCGATTCCGCCGCATGGGCATCCTGGACAGGTTCGGATTCTCCGGCAAGCCCGCGGACCTCTTCGAGGCCTTCGGGTTGACCGCCGGGCACATCGAGAAGGAATGCAGGGCCCTGGTGGGCTGACGGGAGGAGCCTCCATGAAGATAGAAGCGTACGGACATGAAGGGGAAGGTCTTTCCCGGGTGTACGAGAACGAGGGGTGGATGGTGGCCGTCAAGAACTGGAAGCCCGCCAACGACATCGCGAACATCGACTGCCTGGAGCGGCACAACAAGACGGACGAGCTTTTCGTCCTGCTGGCCGGCCGCTGCGTGCTCTTGGCCGGGGCCGAGAAACCGGACGGCGGGCTGGATATCCGGGCCGTCCCCATGGAGCCCGGAATGCTCTACAAGATACCCAGGACACTCCTGCACAATACGGTGACCCGCAGGGACACCAAGCTCCTCCTGGTGGAGTCCCCGGATACCTCCATGGAGAACAGCGAGGTGGTGTCCCTGGACGAAACCCAGAGAGCCGTGGTCCGCGAACTCGCCCGGTCCGGGCTGTAGGCCGGGATGCGGATCAGCGAGGTCGCGGATCCCCGGAGCTCCCGGATCGCCGAGGCGCCCGTCCCCGAGCCCGGCGTGAACGACGTCCTCGTCCGGGTCCGGGCCTGCGGAGTCTGCGGTTCCGAGCACCCTCTCTGGGCGCGGGCCGAAAATCCTCCTCTGCGGCTGGGGCACGAGGTGGCCGGCGAAGTCGTCTCCGTCGGCGCCGGTGTCACAGGCTTGCGACCCGGGGACCGGGTTACGGGCCTCTTCCGGCAGGGATTCGCGGAGTACGCGGCCTGCCCGGCCCTCGCAGCCGCACGGTTCCCCGATGTCCTGGGCTTCGAAGAAGCCGCCCTGGGGGAACCGGTCGCCTGCGCCGTAAGCGGAGCCCTGCGCACGGATCTGGGGCTGGGGAAGACCGTCGCGGTCATCGGCCTGGGATTCATGGGGCTCCTGGTCCTGCAATTGCTCCGGATCAAGGGCGCCTTCCGGATCCTTGCGGTGGACACCCGACCCGAAACAGAGGAGACTGCCCGGCGCCTCGGGGCTGACGAGTTCTACCGACCCTCTGATCTTCCGGTGGAATTTCTGCTGACCGACAGCTCCGGTACGGGCGGCGTCGACGTAGCAGCGGAGTGTTCCGGAAGCGGTCCCGCCCTGGATCTGGCGGTTCGGATGCTGAAGCGGCACTCCATCCTGTCCGTTGTAGGATACCACCAGGGGGGGCCGCGATCGGTGGATTTCCAGATGCTGAACTGGAAGGCCGCGGACGTGATCAACGCCCACGAGAAGCGGACGGACTTCAAGCTGGAGTGCCTGCGCATCGGGCTCGACCTGGCGGCTTCGGGACGCCTCGAGCTGAAATCCATGATCACCCACCGGTATCCCCTGGACGATGTCGACCGCGCCTTCGCGGACTATGCTGCGAAGCCCGGGGGATATATCAAAGGACTTATACTGCCCTGATAGGATCGGGAGGCGGCATGAGGAGAATTCAAGCCGGGATCGTGGGAGTGGGCAATATCGGGCTTGCCCACCTGGAAGCCCTGCGGCGCCTCGGATACGCGGATGTTGCCGCCGTGGTCGTCCGGGATGAGGCGCGAGCAAAGGAGCTCTGCGGGTTCTACGGCGTCCCGAAGTACTTCACCGACTACAGGGACCTCCTCGGAGACCCCGGAATCGAGGTCGTCCACGACTGCACCCCGAACCGCGAGCATTTCCGGATCAACCGGGACGCCCTCCTCGCAGGGAAACATGTCCTTTCCGAAAAACCCCTCACCGTGGATTCACTCGAATCCGCCGATCTCGTGGAACTCGCGGAGCGGTCGGACCTGCGCACGGGAGTAAATTTCGTGTATCGCCATTACGCGGCGGTGCAGCACCTCCGGGGCATGATCGAGGAGGGACTGCTAGGGGAGATCCGAGCCGTGCACGGAGAATACCTCCAGGACTGGCTTCTCCATGATACGGATTTCGACTGGCGCGTCCGGTCCGAGATCGGCGGACCTTCCCGGGCGATGGCGGACATCGGGTCCCACTGGCTCGACCTGGCTTCCTTCCTGGTCGGCGGGAGGATCGAGGAGGTCAGCGCGGACCTCGCAACCTTCCTGCCCTTCCGCAGGGAACCCGGACCGACGGGAAAGGGCAGCGGGCGGACGGTGGCGGTCGATACGGAGGATTACGGGGCAGCCCTCCTCCGGTTCGCGGGCGGCGTACGCGGCGTCTGCACCGTGTCCCAGGTAAGCCCGGGACGGAAGATCGGACTGTCCATCCATATAGACGGCAGCCTCGCGTCCGCCCGGTGGTGCCAGGACGCCCCGGACCGGCTCTGGATCGGTCACCGGGACCGGCCCAACGAGGATCTCGTCCTGCACCCGGCCCTGCTGAACCGGCGCGGGAGGTCGGTCCACCCGTACACGGGCAGACCGGAGCGGTGGCCGGACGCCCAGAAGAACATGATCGACAGCTTCTACCGCTCGATCCTGGAAGACGCGGAGCCCCTGCACGCGGATTTCCGGACCGGTCACTCCATCGTGAAGACCGTCGAGGCCATCCTGGAAAGCGGACGGCGCGGGGGATGGATCCGGATCCCAGATTAGCCCGGGACTGGGGATGCGATGAACCAGAAAGTGATGAAATAGGAAGAAGATCGGAAGAGCA
>JBFZER010000415.1:0-2531 GCA_041306765.1 Spirochaetota bacterium
TCGAATACGGCCTGGAGGAGCCGTTCGCGGTCCCGGAAGGGGGAATCGTCCATGAGAGAAGTCTTGCGTATCTCCGGAGGAATGCAAGCCGTCCCGCCGCCCGCTGTCAGTCCTCCAGGAACAAGCCCCCGCTGCCCAGGGAGTCCGCCTTGGAGCCGAAGAACTGCCCCAGGGGCGAACCGGCGGAGGCGTACTTGAACAGGAGGAGGGCGCGGCGCACATACGCCAGCTTGTCGGCCACCCCCGCGGACTCCGCCTCATAGGTTCCGAAGAAGGCGCCCGTGGTCCGGCCGTCCGGAAGCGTGCCGGCCCCGAGGCCCCGCTCGTGGAGGGCGGCCAGCTCCCGGAGGCGGAAGTAGGGACGCTCGAGCTTGAACAGCGCGGCCAGGCAGTCGAAGAGGGCGGGGGCCACGGCTTTCTTTTCCGGTATCCAGTCCGTGAACCTCGGCTCGCCGCCGGCTTCCCGGGCCACGGCCCAGGCGTCCAGCACGGGGCCCTGGGACTTCAGCTTGGCATAGGCCGCGTCGAACCCGGGCAGGGCTTCTGAATAGCGCTTGGCGAATCCGGCGATGACCTTGGGAGCCCGGGCCTCCAGGGACTTCTGGCCGTCGTCCACCCAGGCCACCCGGAAATCCGCCAGGCTCTCCAGGGCCACCAGGTCCTCCCGGACGGATTCTCCGGTGGGCTGGGAAACGACCCGGCCGGGCTGGGCATATACGCGATCCCCGGAATCGTCGGTCACCTCCACCCGGCCCTCCGCGCAGGTCACCAGCAGGGCGCCGTCCGGGATGGTGTTTACGATGAAGGTGGTCCCCCTCACCCCCAGGACCGCGCTGTCCGTGCCGACCTTGAACTGGCCGTCCGCGAGCTTTTCCACCTTCACGGCCACGGAGCCCGCCAGGAGCTGGAGAACCGTCTTGCGGGATTCCTCGTCCGAGAGAGCGGATTCGTAGTAGAAGGCCGTGTTCTCCGCCAGGCGGATCTCCGCGCCACCCGGGCTTCCGGGATCCAGTTCGAGGGTGGCCCGGCTTTTCGGACCCGTCTGCAGGACGTCGAAGTTCTCCACCACCTGGCCGATGTCGACGGACCGGGGGGCGGCGCCGCCCCGGTGCAGGGTAACGGCTCCCTCGGCGAAGACGATCTCTCCGACCCGCCGCGGGGCTTTCCGGGCGGACACCGGCGCTGTTCCGCCCGGGGCAGCGGCTGCGGAGCCCGGCGCGGACGGCGTGGCCGATCCGGCGGATGCCGCTCCCGACGAGGAAGCCGCCCCGCCCGGAGCCGGTCCCGGGACAGCTGCGGCCGGGGAGGCGGATCCTCCGGGGCCGGCGGGTTCCGAGGACGGAGCGGACTTCGGCGCACCGGGGGCGGACGGGGAGGATGTGTCCGAACGGGAACCGCAGCCCGAAAGGACGAAGGCCGCCGCCGCGAGGACGACGAGGAGACGTATCCGCAGGACATGCATGGAGTCCTCCGCTCTAACTGATGGACCGGGCGTGGCGCTGGAATCCGGGGTCGATTATAGTATATAACGTTTTCATCGGTATCGTTCGGCAAAGACTTCGTGAAACCCGTCGCCCGGAAGGAAAAATCCGGGCTCCTATACCCTGCAGGAGGCCCGTCCCATGAAGAAAGCACTCGTTCTTGCGATCGCCGCAGCGGCGGCGCTGGCGGGATGCGTGAGCGCACCGCCGGAAACGGCCAAGGAACCCCAGCGCAAGGAGCGGATCGAGACGGTACGAGTTCCGGTCCTGCTCAAGGAGACCTCCTATTTTGCCAACGGAGTCCTGGACAGGACAGTTACGTACGCCTATGACGCATCCCTGAAGCTCTTGATGGAGAAGAAGGTCCAGGAACCTTCCCGGTCGGAACCCACGGAGCGCAGCACCTACGAGTACGCCGCGGGAGCCCCGGCCTCCACGTCCGTATTCGATTACGAGGGCAAGCTGAAGTCCCGCACGGATTTCAAGGCCGACGCTTCGGGCCGGGTGACCCAGGAAACCCTCTCCGACTCCAAGGGCACCCCCCAGTCCTCCTCCCGGTACCAGTACGATGCGGCCGGACTCCGGACCAGCCGCCGGGTGTACGACGGGGCAGGCGCCCTCCTGGCCGTATCGGAGTACTCCTACACCGCGGGAAGGCTGTCCGTGGTGATCCTGAAAGACTCCGCGGAGCGGCCCGCGGGCCGGGTGGAGCACGAGTACGATTCCGCCGGGAGGCTCGTCCTCCGGGTAACCTTCGACCCCGCGGGCGCCGTCGGACAACGGGAGCGCTATGTCTATACGGGCGGCGCACTGACGGAGGAGCGGGTGGAGCGCGGAGACGGCCGGTTGGAGCGCCGCACGGTCTACGAGCCGGGGCCCGAGGGCGCGCCTCTCAAAGCCACCCTGTATGACGGGGCGGGGCGGGTGCGGGACGTCCGGGTCTACGAGCACGCGTACCGCACGGAAGAGCGGACCGTAGTCTACTTCGAATGATCCGGAGGAAAGGTATGATACGAATCCTGAGATCCCTGGCCGTCCTGGCCCTGTCCG
>JBFZER010000416.1:0-4768 GCA_041306765.1 Spirochaetota bacterium
AACTGATCTCCCGGTTCCGGAGGACAGAGGCGAATGCCGTTCCGAGCCCGGTCCCGAAACCGGCGGGCTGTGAGGGTATCCCGCCTCCCCCGGGCCTGGCCCTGCCCCTGGACTCGGGGGCCCTCTCCCTGTCCGTGCTGGAATCCCTGTTCAAGGCGGTCCCCATGGACCTGACCTTCGTGGACGCAGCGGGCCGGGTCGCCTGGTTTTCCAACGGCCCCCACAGGATATTCCCCCGCAGTCCCTCGGTCATCGGGCGGGATGTCCGGAACTGCCACCCCAGGGAAAGCGTGGACCGGGTCGTCGCCATCCTGGAAGACTTCCGGGCGGGCCGGCGCGACCGGGAGGCGTTCTGGCTCGAGCACCGGGGACGTTTCATACATATCGAATACTTCGCCCTGCGGGATGCCGAGGATCGCTTCCTGGGCACCCTGGAGCTCAGCCAGGACCTCACGGAGAAAAGAGGCCTGGAAGGGGAGAAGCGGCTGTAGAGGGGCACTGGGATCGCAACCGGAACCCCTTGGGCTACCGGTCCCCGGCCAGGGAATCCCGCATCCGCTGCTTGGGATCCCCGCCGATCCGCGCCAGATCGATGAGATTCCGGATGAAGACAGCCAGATCGCCGTCGCATACGGTGTCCAGGTACTCGTCGTACAGTTCTGGCTCGACTTCGTAGAGGAGGAAGAGGTCGAGATATGCGTTGTTGACCCTCTCCATCGGGAAATTTCGGTAGACCTCTCCCCGGAGAAAGGTCGGAGCGGCATCGCGGTATTCCCGGGCACGGACGGCGATGATTTCCGCCTTGAGCCCGAGGATGTCCTCCCGGGACCTTCCGGACTGGTATACGGCCTCAAGCTGACGGGCCGTTTCCCGAAGATATGCCGCGAAGCCCTCCGAGTCGGCCCGGTCGGCGTCTAGGGCTTCCAGTTCGGGGCTGTCCGGACCGTAGGCCCGGGCGAGGTACAGGCGGGCTCCTTGTCGGCCCACGAAGGTGGCGAACTCCTCGTTGAACTGCTCGGCCTTCTTCACGAACACCGTCGCATGGGCCAGCTCATGGATGATCAATTCCGCGAGCTCTCCGTCGTCGTACCGCGCAAAGGTCGAGAAAAGCGGATCCGCGAACCAGCCCAGGGTGCTGAAGGCGTCCACGGGACGGACCAGGGTGTCCAGGCCTTTCGCTTTCAGGCGTTCCGCCTCCCGCTCCGCTTCCCGGGGCTCGAAGTAACCTTTGTAGGGGAGGGCGCCCACCAGGGGATACCTCCAGAGATAACGGTGGAAGGAAACGGGATCGCAGGCGGAAACCACGGTGGCAAGACGGTCTGAATCCAGCTCCACCAGGGCCCGGTAGCTGCGGGTATCCGCGAGGCCCAGAACGGCCGTCGCGAAGGAACGCACGGCTTCCGCACGGCGCACGAGTCCGGCGGCCTCTCTGGAAGATTCGGGGTCTGCCAGCACCCGTTCCGCCCGGACGGCCCGGGCTCGGAGGGCCAGGTACCGGGAGCCCTGTACGGTGACGTAACAGGAGCTCAGGGAAAGGGCTCCCAGGGCGGCCAGTATCCACCGGGCGACGACCTCGAACCCCGCCGGAACCATCCTTCTACCGCTCATGATGTTACCACGATCCAGAGGGTTCCGAGGATCATCGTGGCGGCGATGCCGAACAGGCAGATGAATATGACGGTGTCGACGGCGATCTCGCGCAGCATGGATCCTCCGGACGATTGCGGGAACAGGGGGATTATATCGGGACTCCCGAGTTTCCGTAAGCCGGAGCCCGCGGGCGCCTGTCTAGGACAAAGCCCCGGAAAGCTCTACAATGAAATCATGAATTACAAGGAACTGCCCGTCTATCAGCAGAAGGAACGCATCCTCGATTCCCTCAAGGACCACCAGGTCATCGTGGTGGAGAGCCCCACGGGCTCCGGCAAGACGACCCAGATCCCCGTCATACTGAACGAGGCGGGGTATGCCCGGAACGGCATCATCGGGGTGACCCAGCCCCGCCGCATAGCGGCCATTTCCGTGACAGATTTCGTTTCCCGGCAGCTCGGCACCAAGGTGCCCGGGCCCGTCGGCTACAAAATGCGCTTCGAGGACAAGACCGACGCCTCCACGGTCATCAAGATCATGACCGACGGGATCCTTCTGCAGGAGATGAAGCTGGATCCCCTGCTGAGCCGGTACGGCGTGCTTATGGTGGACGAGGCCCATGAGAGGAGCCTCAACATCGATTTCATCCTGGGGCTCCTCAAGCGCGTGATGGATGCGCGGCCGGAGTTCAAGGTGGTGGTATCCTCGGCCACCATCAACGCGGAAGTCTTCAGCGCCTATTTCGGGGACTGCCCGGTGGTAAAAATCGATACCCCCATGTATCCGGTGACCGTCATATACGATCCTCCGGCCGCGGAATCGGATATGGACGCCCTGATCGACAAGGTGGAATCTACGATCGTCCGGATCGTCCAGGAAAAACGGGAGGGGGATATCCTGGTCTTCCTCCCGGGAGAGCGGACCATCAAGGACTGCATGCAGAGGCTCTCGATCTGCGAGGTGCGCAGGTCTCTGCACCTGATCCCCCTGTACGGGCGACTGGGCAAGGACGAGCAGGAACGGGTCTTCGAGCCGACTCCGCCGGGCAAGACCAAGGTGGTCGTATCCACGAATATCGCGGAGACCTCGGTCACCATCGACGGGATCACCAGCGTCATCGACTCGGGGCTGGCCAAGCTGAACTTCTACAACCCCCGGACCTACACGGCCAGCCTCGTGGAGGTCCCCACCTCCAAGGCCTCCAGCAACCAGCGGAAGGGAAGGGCGGGCCGGACCCGGCCGGGAAGCTGCTACCGTCTTTTCGGACGGGAGGATTTCGAGAATCGGTCCCTGTTCACCATGGAGGAGATCTACCGTACCGACCTGTCCGAGGTGGTACTCCGGATGGCGGAACTCGGCATCACGGATTTCGAGAGATTCGATTTCATCTCCAAGCCCGCCAAGACGGGGATACTCGGGGCCGTGGAGGCGCTCAACCTCCTGGACGCCCTGAATCCCGATCGGACCCTCTCCAAGGTCGGGGAGAGGATGTGCCTCTTCCCGCTCCTGCCCCGGCACTCCCGTATCCTGGTGGAGGCTATCCTCAACTATCCGGAAGTCGTGGAGGAGGCCCTGATCGCCACCGCCTTCCTCTCCACCCAGGGGCCCTTCATCCTGCCCCCGGGGGAGGAGATGGAGGCCCGGGCGGCGCACCACGCCTTCCGGGATCCGGCGGGGGACTTCGTCTCGTACCTCAAGATCTTCCGGCAATACAAGGAAGCGCGCAATCCCGTCAAATACTGCGAACAAAGCTACCTGGACGAGCGGACCATGGCGGAAATCGTCCGTGTCAAGGAACAGCTCGAGCTCATCGTGGCGGACATGGGGGTGCCCATTTCCAGCGGTGGAAGCACCGAGGACTACCTGTGCGCCGTCAGCCGTGGGCTCATCCAGTTCGTTTGCGCCCGCCAGGACCGGGGCACCTTCCGGAGCCTCACCGCGGAGCGCATCCAGATCCACCCGGGGTCCGTGATGTTCAAGGAGAATCCCCAGTTCATCGTGGCCGGGGAGATCGTCCGCACCACGAGGATGTACGCCATGAGCGTGTCTCCCCTCCAGAAGCATTGGCTGCCCAGGATATCTCCCCTGGTGGCGGAGGGGCTCCTGTCCCACGCCGCGGTCAAGTCGGCCAGAAGTCAGGCCGTCAAGGCCGTGCGCGAGGAGAGGGCGGCCCGGGATTTCACGAATCAGATCAAGATCGCCGGCGAGGTGTTCAAGCTCGAGGTCGCCCGGAAGAAGAAGCTCGCGGTCCTCGACTGGGAAGCCCTCAAGCGCATCCGGGGCGAGCCGGCCCGGGACTCCGTGGAACTCTACAGGAACCTCAAGGGCGTCGTAACCAGGGGGAACCTGCGCCTCCTGGACGGCGAGAAGATGGATCTCATCCTCCGGGTGGCGCCCCTGCTGGACCTGGACCGGGACCTGGAGCGGGAATGGCCCCGGAAGCGGAACTTCGCGGTCCACGAGGATTCCGGAGCCCTCGTTGCGGCCCTGGACCACGTCCTCCAGGTCTCCCGGTGGAAGCCCAAGAGCGCGGAGCTTGGCTTCGTGGCCCTGTTCACGGACTCCGCCGGGAGCTACTGGTTCCGTGTGTCCCGGGGCTTCCACACGGCCCTGAACGAAAGCCTCGCGTCCCTGGAAGCCCTGGTGGACGACATCGCAGCTTCAGCCACCCACGAGGAGAAGGAGCGGGCGGCCACCCTGTACCGGAAGCTGTCGGGGTTCTTCGGCTAAAGCCGGAATATCTTCACCAGCTTCTTCTCGGTCTCGCCTTCGATGGACGCTTCGACCTCCACGTACTTCTCGAGCCCCGAGCCGTGGAGCTTCTCCTTCAGGAGTTCGTCCAGCTGGAAGACCCCCGCGGAATTGCTCATCCGGATCTTGATCCAGATCGGCTTCTCCTCCCCCGAGAGAATCTCCACCTGCTCGATGGAGGCTGCGGAGAGGGAATGGATGTTCACCACCCCCGCCTCGAAGGGTATCCGGGAACGTCCCTTGGTCATGTCCAGGGCGTCCGCCACGCGGACGATGCCCGCCTCCACGGTCATGGGACGGCCCTCGCTGCGGTGTGCGATGATGGCGTGCTGGGTTTCAGCCCGGATGACCGTCCGGACGTAGGGGGTGTACAGCCCCTCCAGGAGACGGTCGATGATAGGCTGGGCCACGAACAGGGAGTACTGCT
>JBFZER010000417.1:0-3967 GCA_041306765.1 Spirochaetota bacterium
CGCGGATGGACCAACGACGGGATCTTCAAGCGCATCGCCGGGGAACTGGCCGCAGGGAGGTTCTCGGCGGAGCCCCGATCCCTCCGGCAGATACGACGCATCATATACGGATGACCGGCGACGGCCGGAACAAGGAGCTGACCATGTGCGGAATCATAGGATACACGGGTCCCCGTAAAGCCCTCCCCCTTCTCCTGCAGGGGCTCCACCTCCTGGAATACAGGGGCTACGATTCCGCCGGGATCGCCCTGGCCACCGAGGGCTCCCTCAAGGTATACAAGAAGGAAGGCAAGCTGGAAAACCTCGAGGCCGTCCTACCCGCCTCCTCCGCCGCCAAGTCGGGGATCGGCCATACCCGGTGGGCGACCCACGGGATCGTATCGGACAAGAACGCCCACCCCCACCTCGGCTCGAAAGGCCGCGTGGCGGTGGCCCACAACGGCATCCTGGACAACTGGGCCGAGATCCGGAAAGACCTGGAAGCCGACGGGGTCTCCTTCACCAGCGACACGGACAGCGAGGTGATCGCCCAGCTGGTGGAGCGTGAACTGGAGACCCGCAAGCCCACGGAGGCCGTCATCGCGGCCCTGAAGCGCATCTCCGGGACCTACGGGATCGCCGTCACCTTCGCGGACAAGCCGGGCCTGGTCATCGGCGCCCGGAACGGCAGCCCCCTGGCGATCGGCATCGGCGACGGAGAAACCTTCCTGGCCAGCGACCCCTCGGCCTTCGCCTCCCACACCCGCAAGGCGGTCTTCCTCCAGGACGGCGACATCGCCGTTCTCCAGCCCAAGGCCTGGGAGATCCGGAACCTCCGGGGAGAACTCTCGGACCGGGAAACCGAGACCCTGCCGGCCCGGACCGCCGAGGGCGACAAGGGGTCCCACCCGGATTTCTTCCTGAAGGAAACCTTCGAACAGCCTGCGGCCGTATCCCGAGCCCTGGGGAACGGCGGCCGCCTGGTAAGGGATCTGGGGACGTCCAAGCTGGGCGGACTGGACATGGACCCCCGGGAGATCCAGGGCATCCGCCAGATCGTCTTCGTCGCGATGGGCACGGCCCTCCACGCGGCCCAGATCGGGGCCCGCATCGTCGAGACCTGGGCCCGCATCCCGTCGAGGGCGGAGGACGCCAGCGAACTCCGCTCCGCGAACCCCATCGTGGACAAGGACACCCTCTACGTGGCCGTGAGCCAGTCCGGGGAAACCGCGGACACCCTGGCCGCGGTCCGGGAGATCCAGATGAAGGGAGGACGCGCGATCGGCATCGTGAACGGGGTCGGCTCCACCCTGGCCCGCCTCTGCGCCAGCGGCATCTACGTCCACGCGGGTCCCGAGCACTCCGTGGCGGCCACGAAGTCCTGGAGCGCCCAGATCGTGTGCTGCGCCCTTCTTGCCCTCGCCGTCGGCCGCTCCCGCTACCTATCCCTGGGGGAGGGCCGGGGGGTCGTGGAAGAACTCGAAGCCCTGCCCGGGAAGATCGAGCAGGCCCTGGCCCTGAAGCCCCGGACGGACGAGCTTGCCCGGCGCTGGAAGGGCGCGAAGAGCACCCTTTTCCTGGGCCGGGGGGTGCTGTACCCGACTGCCCTGGAGGGCGCCCTGAAGCTCAAGGAGATCAGTTACGTCCATGCCGAGGGCTTTGCCGGGGGCGCCCTGAAACACGGCCCCCTGGCCCTGGTAAGCCCGGAGATCCCGACCTTCGCCCTCCTGGCGGACGGGGAAACCTTCGACCGCACCCTGTCCAACATGTCCGAGGTACGCGCCCGAAAGGGGCCGGTGATCGCGATCTCCAACCGGGACGATCCCCGGCTGGCGGACGCGGCGGACGAGGTGTTCCTGGTTCCGCCTTCCCTGGAGGTCCTGTCACCCGTCCTGGCGGCGGTCCCCCTCCAACTGTACGCCCGCGCCGTGGCAGCCGAGCTCCATCGCGACGTCGACCGGCCCCGGAACCTGGCCAAGAGCGTCACGACCGAATAGGCGGGGCGGATCGAAAATTGGCGAAAATCGGGACGGGTCCCATAAAATTGACTTTTACGGGATTTTTTTATAAAATGTCCCTACCTATATGAGCAATTCCCCGGCCGTAGAGTTCAAGGTGGATCAGCGTGTCGTCTACCCCAGCCAGGGGGTGGGACGCATCACCACCATCACGGAAAAAAAGTTCAAGGACGTCTCCGTCCTGTACTACATCATCTACCTGGAATTCTCCGACATGACCGTGATGGTCCCGGTGGACAAGGCCCGGGACCTGGGAATCCGGCCCATCGTGCCCAAGGACGAAGCCCTGAAAGCCCTGAATTTCATCGCCGAGGAGTACGCTCCCATACCCTCGGACTGGAAACTCCGGTACCAGATGAACCTGGACCTCCTCAAGAAGGGATCCGTGATGGACATCGCCTCCGTCGTGCGGTCCCTGTACCATCGCTCCAAGATCAAGGAGCTTCCCATCCTGGAACGCAAGCTCTACGATTCCGCCCTCAACCTCCTGCAGGACGAGGTCTCCTTCTCCCTGGCCAAGCCCAAGGACGATATCGCGGAGATCATCCGGCAGAAGCTGGAAGGCTAGGCTCGCAGGTCACGGATTCCGGGCGGTCCTGCGGATGGAATCGAACAAGGCGGAGAACCGGGACTCCTCGCGGTAGAACACCAGGGGATATCCCGGCGGGGCCTCCAGGCTTACCGATCCGCCCCGGAAGGTCCGGCTGGTCCAGAAATGCACCCACCGGTCCTGGGGCAGCCACGATTCCTTGAGCTCCTGCCCCTTGCGGAACACCGGAGCCACCAGCAGGTCCCGTCCGTACAGGTATTGGTGTCCGACGAAACGGACCTCGGGATCCTCCTCGTAGTGCATCCACAGGTGGCGCACCGGCGGCAGTCCCGCGTCCGAGCACTCCCGGGCCACCTGGGCATGGTAGGGCTCCAGGGCGGCGAAGATGCCCGTCATCCGGGCGAAGTGCCGCAGGCATCCGGGATCCGTCCAGTACTGGCTGCTGGTCAGGGGCCTGTTTCCCTCGTGGGTCCGGAACAGGGGGGAAAAGGCGGCCATCTCGAACCACCGTTTCAGGCACTCGGGCTTCCGGCTGCCGAACGCCGGGGCCGCGCAGCCCCCCGCGTCGAAGTGCCAGAAGCCTGCGCCGGACAGTCCCGCGGACAGGCCCGCCGGCACCACGCTGGATATCCCGGCGGCGTCGCTGAAATCCGCGACCTGGGTGCCCGCCCAGAATCCCGAGGCCAGGGACGAGGACCCCGCCCACCCCGAACGCAGGAAGACCGCGATCTCGCCCCCGGCGCCCGCTTCCTCGATCGCCTCCCGGCTGGCCCGGGCCCAGGACACGGGCCAGAGGTTGTGCAGGTCCCGGGGATGCTCCCCCGAATGGAGGACCGCGTCGTCCGGAAGGCAATCCCCGAAGTCCGCGAGCCAGCCCGACATGCCGGCCTCGATAAGACGGCCCCGGATCACGTCCTTGATCCATCGGAAAGCCCGGGGGTTCGTCAGATCCACCATCGCGGCCGGATGGGCGTCGTAGCCGACAAGGTAATCCTGCCCTGTCGGGGTCCGGACGCAGAATTCCCGGTCCCGGGCCTCGGGATACAGGGTCCCGTCCGTCGCCAGGAAGGGGTTGATGTAGCCCAGGAACCGGACGCCCTCGGAACGCAGGGACGCGATGAATCCCGTCAGGTCCGGGTAGAGTTCGGGATCCGCGGTCCAGTCCCAGTACGGCTGGAACCCCTGGCGGGTGCTCCGGCTGCCGCACCAGTCCCGGACCCAGACCGCGGCCACGGGTGCGCCCGCGTCGCGGGCCGCGTCCAGCTTGCGGCGAACTTCCCCGCACCCTCCCCCCACGCCCAGCACCGCCCCCCTCCGGGTCCACCCGGGGATGGCGGGGGACTTCCCCGCGTGGCAGGCCAGGCCGGAGACGGTATCCGCGGCGCTCCCCCCCCAGCCGACCACGATTTCCTTCGGCGTC
>JBFZER010000418.1:0-2993 GCA_041306765.1 Spirochaetota bacterium
AAGAAGATAACCGCTTCCCAGGAATTCAAGGACTTCATGGCCAAAAACCAGTTCGGAATCCGGGTCCGGGACTCCAAGGAGTTCACGAAGTTCATGAACGACCAGTTTGCCGGCCTTGAGAAGGTGATGGACGAAGCCGGGTATCTCAAGAAGTAAGGACCGCAAGCTCCGGGGCGCCCGTGGAAGGGCGTCCCGGGCCCAGGCGGGCGGACGGGAGGCGCATGCGCGTCCTGCCCGCCTTTCGCGTATTCAGCCCGTACCGATCCAACGCACCAGGAGCAGTCCTTGAAAATCAATCGAGAGCATGCAGTCGGTCTCGTGTGCCTGTCCCTGGCCGCAGCCGTACTCCTGATCACCCCGGGGTTCCCGGAGGGGCAGGCGGGGGTCAACCTGACGGGACCCGCCTTTTTCCCGAATATACTGGCCTATCTGTTGATCCTCCTGGGCGCGGCCCAGCTGGTCGCCGGATTCCGGAAGACCCGGGCCGCGACGAGAGAGACCAAGGACGCCTCCTCCCGGACAGCTGCGCTTCGCATGGCGAAGTTCTTCGTCCTCGTCGCCGGGTTCGTGGTTCTTTTCGATCCCCTCGGATTTTTCCCGACCACCCTGGCCTTCCTCTTCCTCCTCATGATGCTGTTCGGGATGACCGCAGGCAGGAGCGCCTTGTTCTCCGCGCTCTATACCGTGGTCATCTACCTGCTTTTCGGTCAGCTATTCACCATCGGCCTGCCCGCCGGTATCCTGGCCTTCCTGGGGATATGACATGATAGATGCATTCATCAGCCTCCTCCGGCTCGACATCCTCCTGCCCTGGATCCTGTCCATGATCCTGGGCGTCTTCATCGGGGCCATGCCGGGCCTGACCGCCACCATGGGCGTAGCCCTGATCGTGCCCCTGACCTTCCACATGCAGCCCATCGCGGGGTTGGCGATGATCCTGGGGCTCTCCTTCACCGCGATCTTCGCGGGGGACATACCCGCCACATTCCTGCGCGTACCCGGGACGCCCGCCTCGGGCGCGGCGGTCCTGGACGGGTACGAGATGAGCAAGCAGGGCAAGGGCTCCCTGGCCATCATGCTGGACCTCTTCTGCTCAACCCTGGGCGGCCTGATCGGCGTACTCCTCCTGATCACCATTTCCCCGACCTTGGCCCGGTTCGCCCTCAAGTTCACCCACTTCGAATACTTCTGGCTGGGCGTTCTCGGCCTGTCCATGAGCGCGGTCATATCCAAGGGATCCAACGTCAAGGGCCTGATATCCATTTGCGGGGGCATCCTGATCTCGACCATCGGGATCGACGTATCCACGGGCTACCCCCGCTTCACCTTCGGAAACATCAACCTGATGGGGGGCATAAGCTTCATACCCGTGATGATAGGTCTCTTCGGCATCTCCGAGGTCATCCGGGCTGTAGCCTCCCACTCCCAGGACCAGATGACCGGAGCCGCCGTCATCCAGAACGGCAAGGTGAAAATCCGGGACATCTTGAAAATCATGTTCCGGAACAAGCGGCTGATCGGCCAGTCCTCCCTGATCGGGACTCTGATCGGAGCCCTTCCGGGAGCCGGGGCCGACATCGCCGCTTGGGTGGCTTACGGGATGGCCAAGAAGACCTCCCGGAAACCCGAGGAATTCGGTACCGGATCCGAGGAGGGCGTCATTGCCCCGACCACCGCGAACAACGCGGCCCTCGGTGGCACCTGGATTCCCGCCCTGGTCTTCGGCATCCCCGGGGATACCATCACCGCCATCGTCCTGGGGGCCATGCTGATGTACGGCCTTAAACCCGGACCCCTGGTATTCCAGGACAACAAGGAGTTGGTGAACCAAATCTTCGCTGTGGCCCTGGTGTCCCAGGCCTTCCTGCTGGTGCTGGGCTACCTGGGCATCAAGGCCTTCGCCTGGATGTTCAAGTTCCCCCGGAACATTGTGCTGGCGGGCATCACGATTTTCTCCCTGGTCGGCGCCTTCGCGATGCGGTCCAACATCTTCGACGTCTTCCTGGTAGTGCTGTTCGGCATCGTCGGGTACTTCATGGAAAAGGCGGAGATACCCCTGGCACCCTTTATCCTGGGCCTGGTGCTGGGACCGATGATCGAGGACAACCTCCGCATCGGTCTTATAAAGAGCGACGGGCGGCTCCTGCCCTTCGTGTCCCGACCCATCTCCGCAGCCTTCGCGGCCCTGTTCCTGCTTTTCTTCCTCTACGAGCCCGCCAAGGTTTTGATCCGCATGCTCGGAAAAGGAAGGAAGGGGGCATGAGGGATTTCCTGGCCTTCGGGGAACCTCTGGTCGGGTTCTACCCCGACGGAGGCTCCTCCTTGGCGGAGGATGTGCCGGTGGTGAAGACCTGGGGCGGAGATACATCCAACTTCGCCATCGGAGTGTCCCGGCTGGGGCACCCCTGCACCTATCTTACCCGGGTCGGAGACGATCCCTTCGGACGGGGCTTCCGGGCCCTGTGGGAAGCCAACGGCGTCGACGCCTCCCGGGTTGAAATAGACCCGGGCCGGAGGACGGGGCTGTACTTCGTGTCCTTCGACGGGGGACGGCACTCCCTGACCTACTACCGGAAGGATTCCGCAGCCTCGGCCTTCGGCCCGGAGAGCCTTTCTGGGATCCCGCTGGAGGGGTACCGGGTAGTGCACCTGACCGGCATCAGCCTGGGGATGAGCGAGTCCGCCCGGGCGGCGGGGCTCGAGCTGATCCGCCGGACAAAGACGGCCGGGCGCTTGGTGTCCTTCGATGTGAACTACCGTGCCGCCCAGTGGCCTTCCCGGGATGCCGCGGCGGACGCCCTGGCCGGGGTTATCGGGGAGGGCGTCGACTTCCTGGAGATCACCGACGACGAGGCGGAAAGCCTGGGCTGGGGTACCCGGCTCGGCGACATACGGGCCAGATTCCCGGCGGTTCCCACCGTGGTCCTCAAGCGGGGCAAGGCGGGGGTATCCGTTGCGACGGGGGAGCTGGAGTTATCCCTGCCCGCCTTCGA
>JBFZER010000419.1:0-5168 GCA_041306765.1 Spirochaetota bacterium
AGCGAGGAGCCTGCATGGAGGATTTCGATGTCCGCGTGGACCGCCGGGAACTGGAAGCCTTCTGCCGATCCGTGTTCGAGCACGGGGGAATGAGCCCCGGGGACGCCGGGGTGACCGCCGAGGTCCTTGTCTCCGCCGACGCCTACGGAATCCCCTCCCACGGGGTCGGCCGGCTTCGGCGCTACGTGAGCGGCTTAGAGACGGGGCTGATGCTGTCCCGGGAATCCGGCGTAACCCTCATGGAGACGCCGGCCTCCCTGGTAATCGACGCGAGGGGTGCGATGGGGCCGCCCGTAAGCGTCCGGGTGATGGGACGGGTCATCGAGAAGGCCCGGGAGGCGGGAGCCGCCTTCGGTGCGGTTCGGAACTCCAACCACTTCGGGATAGCCGGGTACTACGCCCGGATGGCCCTGGCCGAGGACATGCTGGGCATCGCCATGACCAACACCGCGGCCCTCGGGGTGCCCACCTTCGGGCGGGAGGCCTTCTTCGGGACCAACCCCATAGCCTTCGCGGCCCCCTCGGATACGGAAGATCCCTTCGTCCTGGACATGTCCACCACCGTGGTGACCCGGGGCAAGGTGGAGGTGTACGAACGCCGGGGCGGGGAACTGCCGGAAGGCTGGGCGGTGGACCATACGGGGAAATCCGCCCGGGATCCCGGGTCCCTCCTGGCGGGCATGCAGGAGCGCCTGGGAGGCGGTATCCTGCCCCTGGGGGGGCTGGACACCCTGCTGGGGGGCCACAAGGGCTACGGCCTTGCGGTGATGGTGGACATCCTCTGCGCCCTGCTGTCCGGAGGGCCCTTCGGCCGGGACGTGTACGACACCCCGGAGTCCTCGGCCCGGGTCTCCCACTTCTTCGGGGCGATCCGGATCGACCGGTTCCGGGACCCCGGGGAATTCCGGGCCGATATGGACAGGATGCTCCGGGAACTTCGGGCCTGCCCGCCCGCGGAAGGCCGGGACCGGGTCTGGTTCGCGGGCCTGCCCGAGGCGGAGCACGAAAGGGAGACCGGGCGCCGGGGCGTTCCCCTGTCGTCGAAAACCTGGAGCATGCTCCGGGAACTCGCCGCCGAGACGGGGGTCGAGCTTCCGCAAAAAAGTCTTTAAGTCTTTTTCCCGGGATTCGTTCAATGCAGGTATAGGAAAGAAAACACATGGAACCATAGAACAGACAGGATGTACAGGATTTTACAAGGATTTACAAGATAAATATAGAAATAGGTATCCATATCTTCATCCTGTTCATCCGGTCTAAATCCTGTACATCCTGTCAAAGATTTGGTCAGAAACCGCGGATTTCTTACTCGCCGCGTCAAGGGAACTCGAACCTCATCCCCGTCTGAAGGGGCTGGAAGCGGTCCCCGATTTTCTTCCGCAGTTCCGCCTGGGCGCTGAAACCCGTGCAGTGACCCGCAAAGATCGACTCGATCGGAAGACCGGCCAGGGCGTCCGCGGTCTTCCGGATTCGATCCTCGGACGCATCGACCAGGTGAAGCCCCCCGAGGATGGCCCGGATTTCCTTGTGTCCCGAGAGCTCCAGGGAGTGCCGGGCGATGTTCACGATCCCCGCATGGCTGCAGCCGGTCAGGATCACGAGCTTCCCGCCCGGGAGGACCGCGATCACCGAAATATCGTCCTTCATGGAATCCTGGATCAGCCGGCCTTCCCCGTCGATTGTGCGGAGAGGCAGACTGACCTCCTCGAAGTCCGTCCGGCGGGTCACGTATCCGGTTGACGACAGGCCGGTCATGAGCTTCAGGGGGTCCACAGTAAGGAGAAGGAGCCCGCCGGCGGCCTCGATCTCGGCCTGGGAATTGCCGGCAGATATCCCGACATGCTCGAGGAAGGGCTCCTCGACGAAGTTGGGACGGAAGAGGCCCGGGTGGGCGACCACGGGCAGGTCTTTTTTGCCGACCGCCTTGAGCACCTCCGCGAGTCCTCCGGTGTGGTCGACGTGGCAGTGGGTGATCACGATCGCGTCGACGGCGGACGGGCGGATCCCGAGTAGATCCATGTTGCGCAGGAGGGCCCGGGGATCCTGGGCCGTGTCGACGAGGATGTTCCGGGTAACCCCGCCCTTGACCGCCGTCATGAATAGGGAAATTCCGTGCTGGCCCCAGCAAGGGCTCTCGTACATCACCGAGTCCTCGGCGAGGACGGTCACGGACAGGCGGTCCAAGGGTTCGAAAGTCTGCATGATTCGCCCCCTAGCGTATGTCGAAGTAGTGCCGCTCGATATAGGTCACCCGCTCGGCGGATTCCCTCCAGAAGGGTGAACGGGGCCACTCGTCCCGGACCTTGCGGTAATTCGCGTAGGCCTTCTTGATGTCCCGGTACGGGGTATTCTGCTCGTAGGCCTTGCCGTACAGGTAATGGGCCTCGTCGGAGCCGAAGGGAAAGAGGTTCATGTACCGGTCCAGAACCTCCAAAACCCCGGCGATGCGGGTTGCTGCCAGGTCCTCCCTCGCCAGCCGGAGAAGCGCTTCCGGCGTGGAGGGCAGTTCCCGGGGAGCCGCCGGGGACGGGGCGGGGCTTCCGGGTGGAGGAGCGGCCTCCCCGGCGGAACGGGCGGAGCCCGGCGCCGCACCGGAGGCCGGGACCGTTCCGGAAGAACCGGCGGGAGACGCCGTCGGAGCGGGAGGCGCGGGAGCGGCCGGGGCCCGGGCCGTCGAGCCTTCCGGAATTACGGGCTCGGGTTCCCGGACTACGACCTTGACCAGAAGGTTCTCCGGCTCCCCCGAGAAGGGATCCTGTCTTTGGAACTTCAGCTGGTATTCCCCGGACCGGTCCGCCGTAAACAGGAAAACCGCGGAGGTCCCGTCGTACCTGCGGGAATCGTAGCGCAGCCCGTCCCGTCCTCCGGTCTCCCCGAGGTACACCCACCCGGAGCCTTTGAAGGGCAGTTCCAGGAGGGAGCCCCGAACCGCGCTTTCGGAACGGCCGGGGACCGGGGAAGACTCCGGAACGACCTTCGCGGAGGACCCGGGAGACGGGGGCAAAGCCGGGGCGGGCTTGGCGGCCGGAGTCTCGGGTTTCGCGGCCGGGGCGGGGCTGGATGCGGCGGGCTTGGGCGAGGGCTCGGACTTGGCGGGGGCCGGCTTGACTTCGGCCTTGGACGCCGCCGGGGGGGCGGGGCTCTTGGGCGGCGCGGCGGGTTTGACCGCGGGAACGGGAACGGGCTTTACGGACGGTACCGGAAGCTCCGCGCCCGCCTCCGACGGCGCGGGAACGGCCGGGGCCGCGGCGGGACGGACGGAGCGGTCGGGCAGGGATTTCGGGGTCGGGTCCGGGAGGAGGACCGCGATCCGGACCGGCAGGGGCAGGGGTCCCCGGATCTCCAGCGCCTCGGGACGCTCTTCGGTTGCCGACGCGAGGGCGGCCGACCCTTCGGCCGGGGGCTTCGCTTCCGCGGCCGCGGCGGCTTCCGGAGGCGGAGAATCACCGGGGGCTTCCTTCGGCGCGCTCACGCAGCCCGAGGACAGGACCGCGGCCGCGAGGAGGCAGAGAAGCTGATTTCGTGAAGGTCCCGGGCCGCCGCGGCGCCGCTTGGTGGTCATGGCCTCTCCATCGCCGAAAGGAGATTCCTCAGCTCGGCCCGGTTGCGCTCCCGAAGCCCCTCGGTAGGCAGGAGACCCAGGTCGAGCCACATCCGGTCGATATCCTCTTCAGTATATCGGTCTTTGCGCGGCCGATCCAGGGCGGATTCCTCCGCCCGCGGATCCTTCCGGGGCACGGGTATGCGGCGCAAAAGGTCCGCCGCCCCGGGGGCAGCGGAGACGGAGGGGAGCACCGGTTTCGGGGGGCGCAGGGCGAGGGCTGCGGCCAGGATGCAGATCGCAAGCCCCAGGAGGACGCCTCCGGCGGCGAGGATAGCCCGGGGGTTCCCCCGGACGCGCTCGACCAGGGATTCCGCCGTGCCCCGGATCCGATCCCCCATGCTCGGGGGAGGCGCGAAGCCGGGGAAGTCCGGGGCCCCGGAGGTTTCGGCCCGCGAGCCGTCGAGGAGGTCGGCGATCCCGTCTTCTCCAGCCCCGTCCGATCCGGTGGAGGATGGCCCCGATTCGAAGGGAGCGGCCCTGCGTGCGAGCCTACCCGCCCGCGCGGCCAGGGCCGAGGCGGCCTTTCGGGCCCGGTCAAGCAGTTCCTTCAGCGCCATTCCGAGGCCCCCCGGATTACGAGGCTCCGTCCGGGGCCAGCTCCCGGCCGGCCTCGTACTCCACGTCCTCGTCCTCCAGGTCGATCTCCGGCTCCGGCTCTGCCGCGCGGCCCTCGTCCCCGCGTTCCAGGCGGACCGCGATGACCTTGGTGACCCCGGACTCCTCCATGGTCACCCCCAGCAGGGCGTCCGCCCCGATGACGGTCTTCTTGTTGTGGGTGATGACGATGAACTGGCTGATGCGGCCGAACTCCCGCAGGAGATTGACGAAGCGGATGACGTTGGCCTCGTCCAGGGCGGCGTCGATCTCGTCCAGGAAGCAGAAGGGGCTCGGGCGGACCATGTAGGTGGCGAACAGAAGGGCGATGGCGGTGAGGCTCTTTTCACCGCCGGACAGGAGGCTGATGGCCTCCAGTTTCTTGCCCGGGGGCTGGGCATAGATCTCGATGCCCGACTCCAGGACATGGTCCGGGTCCACCAGGCGCAGTTCGCCGCGGCCCCCGCCGAAGAGGCGGCGGAACATGTTGTGGAAGTTCTTCTTGATCTTGTTGTAGGTGTCCAGGAAAAGCTCCGCGCTTTCGATGCGGATCTCCTCGGTGATTCGCCTGAGATCCTCCCGGGCCTTCTCCAGGTCCGCGAGCTGGCCGGACAGGAAGTCGTAGCGCTCCTTCACCTCGGAGTATTCTTCCGGGGCCATAAGATTGACGGACCCCAGGTCTTTGAGCCTCCCCCGAAGGTCCTGAAGGCGGTCCCGCAGCTCCGGCACTCCGACCCGGATCTCGAACATCCTCTCCTCGAACTCCAGCAGATCCCGGGAATAGGCTTCCCGGAAATTCTCCTTGATGTTGCGGATCTCCGTGTCCGTCTGGGCAAGGGTCAGGTGGATGCGTTCCAGTTCCGCCTGATACCTGCCCAGCTGGTCCATCTTCTTCCGGAGGTCCTCCTGGCGCTTGCCCAGGTCCGAGTTCTTGAGGGTGATGTCCCGCTCGAGCTTTTCCATCTCCGCG
>JBFZER010000420.1:0-2565 GCA_041306765.1 Spirochaetota bacterium
CTGGCGGGGCAGGGGCGGGCCGACAAGGCCCAGGTCCAGGAGTTCGTGCGCCTGGTGCTGGGCCTTCCGGAGATCCCCCGCCCCGACCACGCCGCGGACGCCCTGGCCGCCGCGGTATGCCACGCCCACAACCGCTGGTTTCCCGGGCGGATACCCGGAACCGGCGCAGGTTGAAGGGGCCGGGCCCGTCGGGGTATACTCCCGGGCATGTTCAATTCCCTTCTCGGGACCATCACGGAAAAACGGTTCGACATCCTCCGGGTAGAAAACGGCGGCCTCGAGTGGGAGTTCAGCGTTCCCGCCCGATCCATCGACGAGTTCGGTGTCCTCGGCGCCCGGACCAAGGTGTTCATACACCTTCTGCACCGGGAAGACCAGATGCGGCTGTTCGGTTTTCCCTCGGACCGTGAGCGCGGGCTGTTCCGGGAACTCTTGAAAGTCGAGGGGATAGGTCCCCGGCAGGCCGTGAAGATCCTGTCCGGCATTGCCCCCGGCGAGCTCGAGGCCGCCCTGGAAACGGAAAATCTAGCCAGACTACAGCAGGTGCCGGGGCTGGGGACCAAGACGGCCCAGAAACTGGTTTTCGCGCTGAAGGGAAAGCTCCCCGGAGCGGCGCCGGAAAGCACCCGGGGAGCCTGGGCGGATGTCGTGCAGGCCCTTGCAGAGATGGGCTATGACCGAAAGCGCGCCTCGGAAGCCGTCGCCCGCCTATCCTCGGGTGCGGGAAGCGCGGAAGGCCCGGATGCGGAGCAGGAGCTCTTCCGAAAGGCCATCCAGGAGCTGTCCACGTGAAGGGCGGGGAAGGTCGGAACGCGCCCGTCCGGCCCGGGAATCCTTCCCCCGCCGGGGCCGGCGGGGAGCCCCGCACGCAGGCGGTCGAGCCGGATGGGGAGCCGCCTCGGGGAATCCTGGATCCCGGATTGCGGGGCGTCGAGGACGAGAAGGAATCGGCCCTACGGCCCCAGCGCCTCACGGAGTTCCTGGGCCAGGACCGGCTCAAGGACAACCTCTCGGTTTTCATACGGGCCGCCCGGGAGCGCGGCGAAGCTTTGGACCACGTGTTCCTCCTGGGGCCTCCCGGACTCGGGAAGACGACCCTCGCCGGAATCCTCAGCAGGGAGCTCGGCGTAGACTTCAAGGTCACCAGCGCCCCCGCCCTGGACAAGCCCAAGGACCTTGCGGGTATCCTGACCACCGTCACAGAGCGGACGGTCTTCTTCATCGACGAGATCCACCGACTGAAACCCGCCATCGAGGAGATGCTCTACATCGCCATGGAGGATTTCGAGCTGGATTGGATCATCGGCCAGGGTCCCTCCGCCCGGACGGTGAGGATTCCCCTGCCGCCCTTCACCCTGGTCGGGGCCACCACCAAGGCCGGCATGGTCTCAAGCCCCCTGGTCAGCCGCTTCGGCATTTCACTGCGGTTCGGATTCTACGAGACCCGGGAGATCATCCTGATCCTGAACCGATCCGCCGCCATCCTGGGCATGGACCTGAGCCCCGGGGCGGCCTCCCTGCTGGCCGCGTCCAGCCGGGGAACTCCCCGGGTTGCGAACCGGCTGCTCCGGCGGATGCGGGATTTCGCCCAGGTATTCGGGGAGGGAAGGGTCACCGAGGCGGTCGTGAAGGAAGGGCTCGAGCGGCTCGAGGTGGATAGGTACGGCCTGGAGAGGCACGACCGAGACATCCTCCGCTCGGTGATCGAGAAGTACGGCGGCGGTCCCGTGGGAGCGGAAACCCTGGCGATATCCGTCGGGGAATCCGTGGAAACCCTGGAGGACTACTGCGAGCCCTACCTGATCCAGGCGGGCTTCCTGCAGAGAACGCCCCGGGGCCGGATGGCCGCCCCCCTGGCGTACGAACATTTAGGATATCGGAAGGGAAATGCGGACGAAAGACTTCTCTTTTGACCTCCCCGAGGAGCTGATCGCCCAGAGACCCGCGGGGGAACGGGGTTCCTCCCGGCTGTTCGTGCTGCACAGGGCCTCGGGCTCGTTCGCCCATTCCCGTGTCACGGACCTCGCGGGGCACCTTCCCGAGGGGGCTCTCCTGGTGTTCAACGACTCCAAGGTCCGCAAGGCCAGGGTATTCGCCCGGTCCGAGACGGGTGGACGCGTCGAATTCCTGCTCCTTCGCCAGCGGGGGGAGCGGGAATGGCTGGCCATGACCACCAAGGCCCGGAAGCAGGTGCCCGGCAAGCGCTACGAGTTTCCCGGTGGAAGGGTGGGCCGGATCATCGGGAGCGAGGACGAGCTCCGTGTCCTGGAGTTGGACAGCCCGATCGATGACGCCTACCTGGAACGCTGGGGTCACATCCCCCTGCCGCCCTACATCCGCAGGCAGGACGACGGATTCGACGCGGAAAGGTATCAGACCGTCTACTCCCGGGCCCTGGGCTCCGTGGCGGCCCCCACCGCGGGACTCCATTTCACCGAGGAGCTCCTGGCCTCCCTGCGCGCCGCCGGGATCCAAACCGTGACCGTAACTCTTCACGTCGGGCTGGGAACCTTCCTGCCCGTGCGCGCCGAGCGGGTGGAGGACCATGCGATGCACGAGGAGGAG
>JBFZER010000421.1:0-3439 GCA_041306765.1 Spirochaetota bacterium
GTGGGCTGCGGCACCTGCGAGAGCATCTGCATGAACCGGGCCATCGACCTTGTCCCCGTCCCGGGCAGGGAGCCCGCCGCCGGGGACTCGGGCCTCCGGCCCCGGGTGGACTACGGCCGGTGCTGCTGGTGCGCCCTCTGCGTGGAAATCTGCCCCTCCGGCTCCCTGGGGATGAGAAACGAGTACCTCTGGATCGACTCGGACCCGGATGTCTTCCGCTACGTGCCCGGGGTGGACCCCAAGCCCTGGGACGGCGCCGAACTCGGGTACCGCCGCGCCGAAGGATACCGCCTCCTTGAGATGGAGCGGGTTCCCATGCCGGAGCTGGACCACGCCGAGGGGGTGAAGTCCTTCCTGGAGCTCGTGAAGGGGTATTCCCGCGGACAGGCCGAACGGGAGGCGGACCGGTGCGTGGCCTGCGGGGTCTGCGTGGCCTCCTGCCCGGCCCGCATGGACATCCCGGGCTACATCAAGGCGATCCGGGACGGAGACCTCGAGACCGGACTGCGGATCCTGTACGAGACCAACCCCTTCCCCGAGGCCTGCGGACGGATCTGCACCCGGGCCTGCGAGTCCGCCTGCGCGATCGGGACCGGGGGGGACCCCGTGGCCATCCGCTGGCTCAAGCGCTACATCGCCGACCAGGTGGAGCTGTCCGACTACGGGAAGTCCCTGCCCCGGGCCGAGCCCGGGACGGGCCGGAAGATAGCCGTGGTCGGAGCGGGTCCCGGGGGCCTGGCCGCGGCCTACTACCTGGCCCTACTGGGCCACGAGGTCACGGTCTTCGAGAAGGACGAGGAGGCGGGGGGCATGCTGCGGTACGGAATCCCCGAGTACCGCCTGCCCTACCCCGCCCTGGACAAGGACGTGGGGTACATCGAAAGCCTGGGGGTGAAGATCCGGTACGGCGCGACGGTCGGGAAGGACCCCGCCCTGGCGGAGCTCCGGCAGGGTTTCGACGCGGTCTACCTTTCCACGGGCCTGCCCTCTGCGTACCGCCTGGACGTTCCCGGGGACGACCACCCCCGGGTCCTGGACGGGGTGGCCATCCTGGCCGCCGCCACCCGGGGCGAGGAACTCGGCCTGGGACGCCGGGTGGCGGTGGTAGGGGGCGGGAACGTGGCCATGGACGCCGCCCGCACGGCCCTGCGCCGCGGCTGTCAGGTGGACATCGTCTACCGCCGTCGGGAGGTCGACATGCCCGCGGATCCGGAGGAGATCCGGGAAGCCAAAGCCGAGGGTTCCCGCCTCATCGAGCGGGCCATCCCCGTCCGGGTCGAGGACTCCGGGGACGGCGGCGCCCGGTTCGTCTGGAACGAGGCGGAGATGGTCCAGAAGGAGCCGGGCAAGCGCCCGGTCCCGGAGCCCATCCCCGGCGCGGTCGTCGTCGAGCGGTACGACTCCATCATCGCCGCCATCGGCCAGGGGCCCGACCTGGCCTACCTGACCGAGGCGGACGGGGTGGAGGTGCGGCGGATGAAGCCCGTCACGGACCGGTCCGGCAGGACAAGCGCTCCGGCGGTCTTCGCGGGCGGAGACCTGGTGAACGAGAAAAAGGACGCCATCTCCGCCATCGCGGACGGCCACCGGGCGGCCCGGGCCATAGACCGCCTCCTGGGCGGGAAGGGGGATTGAAATGGGATACGCCACCCTCGGGGAGATCCTCGAGTTCGCGATCGGCCGGGAGAAGGCCGCCGTGGCATTCTACCAGGAGCTGACCGGGATCGCCGGCTTCGCGGCCCAGAAGGCCACCCTCGCGGAATTCGTCGCCATGGAGAAGGGGCATGCGGCCATGCTGGAGGCGATGAAGGCCCGCGGGACGGTCAAGCTCTCCTCCTCCACGGCCGTGGACCTGGGCGCGGCCCGGAAGGTCGCGGCCGAGGACCGCCCCCCCGCGGGCATGAGCTTCCAGGACATCCTTTCCGCGGCGGTCTCCAAGGAAGGTCGCAGCCTCGAGCTTTACACGCAGCTGGCCCGGGAGTCCGGGGATCCCGGGATCCGGGAAACCTTCGAGCGCCTGGCCGGGGAGGAATCCCGGCACCGGGCGTACTTCCAGGATCTGTACGAGCGGGAAGTCAGCCGGGACAACTGAACCCTCGGGTTCCCGGGTCGGAGCGGTCCCGCGCCCGAACCGGTACGTCATGGAGCCGGACGGGCCAGCCCTTCCCGCACGACGCCCTCCGTCCGGGCGGCGAGCGACCCCCGCTCCTCCTCCCGGGCGGCGACGACCGGAAGCCACGACAGCAGGGCCTCGATCCGCGGCAGGCAGAGGACCCGGTAGACGTGCACCGGCAGGGGCGTCCAGTCCACCCAGTGCACAGCCCGGGGGGCGGACGGCCAGGGCCGGAAAGTCCGGTATTCCAGGGCGAAGGGTTGGACGGGGGCCTCCGCGTCCAGAGCCGCCTGGAAGAAGGCCGGCTTGAAGGGCAGGCAGGCGGGGCCGAAGGTGGTGGTCCCCTCCGGGAACACCCCGACCGGCGTCCCCCGGCGAAGAATCCCGGCCGCCGCGGCGACCATGCCCGGGAGGGACGCGGAGTACCCCCGGGGGAGCAAGATGGTCCCCATGGCCGAGAGGAAGGAGTCGATCACGCGATTGTCCCGGGAATAGGCTGTGTAGGACGCCCCGGTCGCCGCTGCGACGAGGATGCTGTCCAGCCACGAGCGGTGGTTGCCCGCCACCAGGCAGGGGCCGGGATGCGGCCTTCCGGAGAAAACCGGGCGCACCCCCAGCAGGGCCAGAAGGATCCGGGCACCCTGCTTCCGCAGGCGCAGGGACCGTGCTTCCCGGATCGCGGGATTCGCGCCCGCCTCCCCCGCCGCCGCGAGGACCCAGAGTCCTCCCAGGAAGGCGGCCGCGGCGGTGATGCGGACCAGGCCCCGGAGACAGTCGAAAAGACCCGGGGAGACGATCTCCCGGCGCCCCGGCTCTTCCGGCCAGGGCGGCCCGAACCGGCGCCGGCCCGCCGGTCCCCGGTCGGCCGCAGAAGTCCCGGGTTTCATCCCCCGGCCCGGGCAAGGACGGCTTCCCGGGCGGCCCGCTGCTCCTCGCGGCTGACGGGGTACAGCCAGGCGAAGCCCACCGCGCAGGCCAGAAGCAGGGCCGGCGCCAGGCCCATGAACAGCCGGATGGCGCGAACGGCCCCCGCGGGCTGCTCCGGGAAGGGGATATCGACGGAAGGCGTCACGTAGCCCCCGGCTTCAAGGGCCCGGGCCATGATCCAGAGGGCCGCCCCGGTGCCCAGTTTCTGGAAAAAAGAGGCGAAGGCGTAGTAGGTTCCTTCACGGTTTCTGCCCGTCCGTGCCGCATCCAGCTCGATGACGTCGGGGATCATGGCCCAGGGCAGGACATAGGCGGTGGCGATGCCCAGTCCGATAAGAACGGCCAGGGCGTAGGCCAGGGGGAGCTGGCCGGGAGCCAGCAGGCTGATGGCGGCCTGGA
>JBFZER010000422.1:0-5269 GCA_041306765.1 Spirochaetota bacterium
AGGACATCCGCGGACAGGATCGCTCCGGAGCGGCCGCCTTCGGGTACCAGTATACGCAGGGTGCCGGAAAACGCAACGCCTTCGCGCTCGAAGCGGTAGGGCGCGTAGATCCATCGGCCCCGGGGACCGGATCGGGCGTTGAAGAGCTGCCGGGGGTCGGGCCTGTCGCCGGTTCTTCCGGCCAGGTGGCGGAGCAGCCCCGCCAACGCGCCCGGTCCTTCGGGGTCTTCGCTGCCGGCGGATCGAAATTCCTTCCAGACCGGGACCGCGCCCCGGGGGTCCGTCGGCACGCTTTCTTCCGGACCTGGGTCATGCCCGTCCCCCGTCCCCTCGCTCCCGGCGCCCTTCCCGCCTGCTCCGGCACCGCCGGCTTCCGGCCGTCCCGGATCCCCGCCGCCCCGCCCGCCCGCCCCGTCCCGGCCGCCTTCCGCGTCCCGTTCGCCTCCGGCGTCCCCTCCATCCGAAAGGGACACGGCATCCACCGCGTCGGCGTACGCCTGGGGGTCCAGGTCCTTCGCCAGGGCCCGGGCCAGGAGGGCGGCGCGGTCCTCGGTAGCCTCCCCCTTGAGCAGGGCGGATCGAAGCCGGGCTATCCTCCGGGGATCCAGGGGCAGGCCCTCGGCCATGAGGGCCCGCAGGGCCAGCGCAGCCGCCGGATCCCCGGGAAGCCCCGCGGCCCGCAGGAAGTCGGAGGTCCTTCCCTCCCCCGCCGTCCCCAGGACGCGGAGGGCCCAGCCCGACCGATCCGGAAGGGCCTGGGCGCGCGCGGAGTAGAGAAGTCCGGGTTTCAAGGGTGTAGAGACGGCGGCGTCCAGCCGGACGCCGTTGACCAGGACCATCCAGCGGCCCTCGGAGGAGGGGGACAGTGCCCTGAAAAGGATCGAGGCGCCGTTCCGGAGCCCCGGGACCTGGGGTCCCGAGGCGCCTGAGGCGCCTCGAATCGGCGAGGATCGGGTCGAGTCCGAGCCGATCCTGTCCATCCGGCCTTATGCCTGGGCCGGGGCCTCGGCGGCGGCGGTTTCCTTCCGGGGCGCCTTCCGGCCGCCGAGAAGCTCCTTCACCTTGGCCTTCTTGCCAACCTTGTCGCGGATGTAATAGAGCTTGGCGCGCCGGGGCTTGCCGTAGCGCACGATCTCGAGCTTGTCGATCCGGGGAGAGTTCAGGGGGAAGACCCGTTCCACGCCGACGCCGTAGGAATTCTTGCGGACCATGAAGGTCCGGCCGATCCCGGCGTTCTTGATGGCCAGCACGAGGCCTTCGTAGATCTGGACGCGCTCGTTCTTGCCTTCCACGATCTTGAAATGGACGCGGACGGTATCGCCCACCTTGAAATCGGGGACCTCGCGGAGCTCGGCCGCCTCGATCTTCTTAATCAGGTTCATCGATTCCCCCTTCGGCTACTATTCGCTCGATCAATCCGCGCAGGTCGTCCGAAAGCATCGCCTCCGAGAGGAGCTCGGGGCGATAGGCGAGCGTCTTCTCGAGCCGCTTCTTCAGACGCCAGCGCGTTATGTTTGCGTGGTGTCCCGAGACTAAAACGTCCGGGACTGGCATACTACCATAAAGGGCCGGGCGTGTATACTGGGGGTACTCCAGGAGCCCGCCCTCGAAGCTCTCCTCCGCCAGGGATTCCCCGGTGATCACACCGTCGATCAATCGGTACACCGCGTCGACCAGGACCAGGGACGCGACCTCCCCGGAGGAAAGAACATAATCACCGATCGAAATCTCGTCGGTGACGTACCGGTCCACGATCCGCTGGTCCACCCCCTCGTACCGACCGCAGAGGATCACCAGTTCCGCCTCCCGGGCGAGATCACGGGCATATCCCTGGTTGAACAGGCGACCTCCGGGGGTTACGAAGACCGTACGCCGGCCGGGCGAGCCCGCGGCGTCCAGGGCTCGGCCCAGGGGACCGGGCAGCATGAGCATGCCCGCCCCGCCTCCGTACACCTCGTCGTCGCATTTGCGGTGCTTGTCCTCGGCGTAGTCCCGGACGTTCACGAGTTCGTACGATAAAAGGCCGCGCTCGACCGCCCGCTTCATGATGGAGCTCTCGAAGAAGCCCCGGAGGATCTCCGGAAACAGGGTGAGCACCGTAAGCTTCATTCGAGGATCCAGTCCGCCAGAAGCTCGATCGTACGGCCGGGGGTGTCCACGGCGCCGATGAACTGGCTCCGGAACGGGACCAGGGCGGTCTTCCCCGTCCCGAGCCGGACTTCCAGGAGCGGGGCTTCGCCCCCCTCCAGGACGGACTCCACGACGCCGGCGGGCCTGCCGCCGAAAAGCAGGGAGCAGCCGGTAAGGTCCGCGATGTAGTATTCCCCGGGGCCCAGGGGGGCGGCCCGGGAACGCGGGACGAGTATCTCCCAGCCCGTCCAGGCCCGTGCCTCCTCGGGGCCGGAACAGCCCGCGAGGCGCAGCAGAATGTCGGGTCCGGAAATTCGCGAATCCTCCGCCCGGACGACCCTTCGCTCGTCTCCCCGGGCAAGCAGTATCTCCCCCAGGGCGGCGAAATGCCCCGTCTCGCCGGAATAGCTCTGCACCCGCAGGTAGCCCTGCACCCCGTGGGGGGATCCGAGGCGCCCGATGGCGAGCAGGTCTTCCGGAGTATCGGATTTCGGGTTCGGCATGGGACGGGTTCTCCCGGGGGCCGCGCCGCGCGCGGTCCCAGTGGGCTTCAGTCCAGAATTTCCAGGACCACCCTCTTGGCGGAGTGGGAAGCGGAGGCGGAGAGGATCGTGCGGAGGGCCTTGGCGATGCGGCCGTGCTTGCCGATCACCTTGCCGACATCCCCCTCCGCGACCCGGAGCTCCAGGAGCACGGACTTGTCCCCCTCGACGGCGGTCACGGTGACCCCGGAGGGATCGTCCACGAGGGATTTTGCTATGTATTCTACCAGGTCACGTTCCACGGTTCGCTCCTTGGATCCGTATCGGCGAAGCGGCGCCGGAGGGCGGCTCAGCCGAGTCGGATGTTCTTCTTGTTGAACAGGCCGCGAACCGTATCGGACGGCAGGGCGCCCTTGGCGAGCCAGGCGCGGGCCTTGGCCTCGTCGATGACGAGCTGCTTGTCCTCCGATTCGATGGGATGGTAGATGCCGATCTCCTCGAGGGTGGCTCCCTCGCGGGCGAGGCGGGAGTCCATGATCACTATACGGTAATAGGGGCGCTTCTTGGCGCCGAACTTCTTGAGCCGGATCTTGACGCTCAACGGTCTTCCTCCTGCGTATCCTGCGACGCTTTCGTCGGATTGCCTGCGGAATGGTCGGTCCCCGGAGGGGTGAACGGAGCCGGGTACCCGCGAAAGACCTTTATACAGGAAGGAGGGGAAAGAGTCAATGTAGCGGCGAACAGTGGACGGTGGACAGGTAACGGAAGTGCGGGAAGAGCCGCGGACAGATCCCTCGCTTTGGCGGAACCTGGTTGCGGACCGTCCACCGTCCACCGTCCACCGTCCACTGTCCACTGTCCACCGTTCACCGTATACTTCCCCCATGCCCTCCCGCCCCTCCCCGCTGCCGCCGAACGCCCTTCTTCTGGCCCCCATGGTCGGCTTGTCCCACCGGCCGCTCCGGGAGCTCGTCCGGGATTTCGGGGGCTGCGATCTACTTTATACGGAGATGACCAGCTCCGCGGGCTACCTTTCCGGCGCGCCCTACGATCGGTATTTCCTGGACTCGGAACCGGCGCCGGAGCGCACGATCCTCCAGTTCTACGCCACCGACGCCCCCCGGATGGGGGAGGCCGCGCGCAAGGCCTCCCGGGAGATACCGTCCGCGGGTCTGGACCTCAACTTCGGCTGTTCCGCACCCCACATCGAGAAATCCGGGGGCGGGATATCCTGGATGAAGGACCCCGTGGCGGCCCGGGACCTGGTCGCCCGGGTGCGGGAGGCCCTTCCGCAGGGAAGCCTTTCCCTCAAGCTGCGGGTCGGATACGACGACGATTACGGCCGGCTCCGGGACTTCTGCGGCCCGATGGCGGAAGCCGGGGCGGACTGGCTGGTCCTCCATCCCCGGTTGCGGAACGAGAAGCTCCGCAGGACCGGGCGCTGGGACTACGTCCGGAGGCTCGGGGAGGATCTCAGGATCCCGGTGGTGGGCAACGGGGACGTCCGGAGCCTCGAGGACCGGAACGCCCGGCTCCGGGATTTCCGCCCTGCGGGCGTCATGCTGGGCCGGGAAGCGGTGCGGAGACCCTGGATCTTCGCCCTGATCCGGGGGCGGGAGCGGGACCCCTCCTTCCGCCTGACCGTCGACCTCGCCGACACCGCGGAAAAAGCCCTTCGGCTCATCGAGGAGCACCTGCCCCCGGAATTCCATATCTCCCGGGCCCGGCGGTTCTTCTTCTACTTCTGCGACAACCTCTCCTTCGCCCACCATGTCCGCTGGAAAATACAGAACTCCCCGGACCTGAAGGCTGTACGGAAGGCCCTGGACGAGTACTTCGAGGAAGTGCCGGGGGATGCGGTGGTCAGTGGTCGGTGAACGGTGAACAGAGCGATTTGAGGGGCCGGCGGATGTTTCACGGGAGAAAGAGGCACTGCCGTTAAAAGGCCTCATCCCTGTCCACTGACCACTGTCCACTGTTCACCGTTTTTTCCTTGCTCACTTTTACATTATTCGTTATTATGTAATCCATCCTTATATCCCGAAGGGGGAAGACCACATGGCCGAGACCCTAGCCCAGCTTTTCCTGGAAAAAGTCCGCGACTACCCCGAACTGAACGCCCAGTACAGCAAGAACGGCGGCAACGAGTATAAACCCACGACATACAAACAGCTCCTGGAGGAGGTCGCAGCCTTCTCGGAGGCCCTTACCGAGGCCGGCGTCAAGCGGGGAGACCGGGTGGGCCTGATCTCCGACAACCGCAAGGAGTGGCTGATCACGGACCTCGCCCTCCTCGGGCTGGGGGCGGCGGACGTACCCCGAGGCTGCGACGCCACGGACCTGGAGGTCCGGCACATCCTTTCCTGGAGCGAATGCCGCCTCACGGTGGTGGAGAACGACAAGCAATTGAAACGGGTGATCGACCTCCGGGGACAGATTCCCCTCCTGGAGAAGGTGATCTCCTACGAGCCCGTGCCCGAGGACCTGGTCGCGGCGGCCCGGAAGGTCAAGCTCGAGGTGAGCACCTTTGCCCAGGCCATGGAGGAAGGGAAGAAGCTCCGGGCCAAGCGGCCGGGCCGGTACGAGAAGGAGGCCGCCGCGGGCAAGCGGGACGAGGTCGCGACCCTCATCTATACCTCCGGCACGACCGGGGAACC
>JBFZER010000423.1:0-3970 GCA_041306765.1 Spirochaetota bacterium
GGATCGACCCCTCCGGATTTCCCGTACCCTGCGAGATCCTGGATGCCCGGGGGCTTGCGGTCGTGCCGGGCTTCGTGGACTCCCACGTCCACGTCACCGGAGGGGGAGGGGAGGGCGGCTACAGGACCCGCACTCCGGAACTGGTCCTGTCCGGCGCCCTGAGGGCCGGGGTGACCACCGTGGTCGGGGTGCTCGGAACGGACGGCGTGGCCCGCAGCATGGAGGCCCTGGTCGCCAAGCTTTACGGCCTCCGGGAAGAGGGCATCTCGGCCTACGGATACACGGGCTCCTACCGGGTACCCCTGACCACCGTGACGGGGGATCCGGTACGGGACATCATGATGATCGAGCCCATCCTGGGCATCGGGGAGCTGGCGATCTCGGACCACCGCTCCTCCAAACCTGTGGACGCCGAGCTGGCCCGGATCGCCTCGGAAGCCCGGCTGGGGGGCATGCTCTCGGGCAAGGCGGGGGTCGTGAACGTGCACCTGGGGGATGCCCCCGCGGGCTTCGAGCCCCTGGAGCGCATCCTCGCTCCGGGGGACCTGCCCCGCACCCAGTTCCTGCCCACCCACTGCAACCGAAACCCCATCGTGATGGAGCAGTCCGTGGCCTGGACCCTGGCCGGAGGCTTCGCGGATTACACCACCAGCACGGTGCCCCGGTTCCTGGAAGAGGGGGAGACCTCCGCGGCCGAAGCTTTCGCCATCTGCCTGTCCCGAAAGGTACCGGCGGACCGGATCACCTGGTCCAGCGACGGCCAGGGCAGCCTGCCCTCCTTCGACGCCGCGGGCAAGCTCTCGGGCCTCCTGGTGGGATCCTGCTCCAGCCTCCTTTCCGCGCTCAGGGAGGCGGTGAACGTCCGGGACATCCCCCTGGAGACGGCTCTCCTGCCGATCACGGCCAACCCGGCCGCGGCCCTCAAGCTGGCGCGCAAGGGACGGATCGCCCCGGGCCTGGACGGAGACCTGGTGGTCCTGGATCGGAACCTGAGGCCCGTGTCCGTCGTAGCCCTGGGCCGGGTGATGATCCGGGAGGGCCAGGAGCTCGTGTCGGGCACCTTCGAGAACATGGACCCCCTGGAGGCCGCCCCGTGACCTTGGCCGTGGTCGCGGGCAGCGAGAGCACCGCCCGCGTCCTGGTGCGCCAGCTGGCCGAGTACGTGGAGGGCCGGGCGTCCATCGTCCCGCACTGGGTGAACGGCGGCATAGCGGAGCCTCCGGAAGCGGACCTGGTGGTCCTCTCCAGCGACCTCGTCTATAACGAGCTGGCGGCCTCGGGACTCCTTCCCCGCCGCTCGGAACCCCTGGTGGCCCGTCGAATCGTGGACTGCGATGCCCTGGAGCGGGTCGTGGCCCTGCCGCCGGGTCTTCCGGTCCTCTTCGTGAACGACCGACCCGAGACGGCCCGGGACTGCGTGGATTCCCTGCGGGATCTCGGGCTGGACGGGGTGGACTGGCTCCCCTGGAACCCCGAGGATCCGCCGCCCCCGCCGGAGTACCGGATCGCCGTGGTGGCGGGGGAGTTGGACCTGGTGCCCCCGGGGATGGACGAGGTGATCGACATCGGGGTGCGCATCCTGGATTTCGGAAGTCTGGCGGAGATCTTGAAACGCCTGGGCATTGCGGACGCGGACATCGGAGGGTATTCCCGCCGTTACCTGGCCAAGATCGTCAGCCTGGCCCGCAGGCTCGCCCGATCCACCGAGGAAGCCCGCCGCCTCTCCGGCCACCTCGGCTCGGTGATCGATTCCCTGCGTCACGGCGTCCTGGTGTACGACGAGGAGGGTCGGGTCTCGGTATGCAACGAGGAACTCCGGGAACTCCTCAATCTCCGTCCCGGGAGCGGCTCGGGTGCCTCCCTGGGATCCCTGATCCGCAACCGGGAGCTCCTGGGCTTCCTGGACTGCCGCTGCGGGGAGGAGGAAGGCGCGTTCAAACTGCCGGAAGGATCGGTGGTGGTGCGCCGGTTCGACCTGGGGGAGGGGGGGCATACGGTGGCGGTCTTCCGCCGGGAGGGACCCGAGGCCTCACGGCTGGGCCGGGAATACCGCCGCCGGGGACATGTGGCCAAGTGGACCCTGGAGGACATCGCCGGGGACAGCGAGGCGATTCGCCGGGCCAAGAGGATCGCCACGCGCCTGGCCGCCACGGATCTCTCCATCCTCATCCACGGGGAGAGCGGCACGGGCAAGGAGCTGTTCGCCTCGGCCATCCACGCCGCCAGCGCCCGATCCGCCGGCCCCTTCCTGGCCGTGGACCTGGGAGCCCTGTCCGACGACCTGGTGGAGAGCGAGCTTTTCGGCTACGAGGAGGGAGCCTTCACGGGGGCCAAGAAGGGAGGCAAAACGGGCCTGTTCGAGCTGGCGGACGGGGGTACCCTCTTCCTGGACGAGATCGGGAACGTCTCGCCCAAGGTGCAGACCCGCCTCCTCCGGGTCCTGCAGGAGAAGGAAGTCATGCGGGTGGGCGGGGCGGACATCAAGCGGGTGGACGTGCGCGTGATCGCCGCCACCAACGGGGACCTCCTGGACAAAGCCCGGCGCGGGGAGTTCCGGGAGGACCTTTACTTCCGCCTCAAGATGGGATGGCTGCGCATCCCGCCCCTTCGGGAACGCAGGCAGGACATACCGCGGCTTGTGCGGCGCTTTCTGGAGCTGGAGGGCTCGGGGGACGTCGCGGTGAGCCCCGAGGTCCTGGCCGCCCTGGAAACCCGGGACTGGCCCGGAAACGTCCGGGAACTACGGAACGCCCTGACCTACATGCTGGCGGTCCGGGAGGACCAGGAGATTTCCGCGGCGGACCTGCCGGAGCCCGAGTATTTCGCATCCCAGGACTCGGATTTCCCCGGCCTCCGATCTCTCGGCGCAGTCAATCCGGGGGCCCCGATCCCCGCCCTGGGTACGGAGGATCGCTTCGTCCTGGGGGCCGTGGCGGAACTGGAGGCCGAAGGGAAGGCAGCGGGCCGGGACACGATCGCGGCCCTGGCCCGGTCCCGGGGCCTGCGCCTGGGCACGGGGGCCGCCCGGTCCCGGCTGGAGCGCCTGGCGGCCCTGGGCTTCCTGGTCATCGGCCGCGGCCGGAAGGGAAGCCGGCTGACCAACGAGGGTCGGAGGGCAGCCCGGGCGGCACGCTGATCCCGGTTTGCGGGTTTCCGGTCTTGATTGGAATTGGCCATAAAATGGCGTATATGGCGCCAATTGGCCGAATATCGGCCAGATAAAGGGAGCGATCCGATGCACCGAGGCGACCTCTTCATTGCCGGCGGCAACCTCATGACCCGCGCCCGGGATATCCATTCCGCCTTTCTGAGCGCAGCGGGCGGGCCGGCCGGGCGCTTCGCCGTGCTGGGGGCTGCCTCGAAGTCCCCCCGGGTCGGATTCGAGTCCTTCCGGAAATCATTGGAATCCCTGGGGGTCGATCCGTCCCGGATCGAGCTCCTGCCCGCCGCGTCCGCCGTGCCGGGCTGGGAAGACGGAGCCCGGGACCCTTCCGTCGCGGACCGCGCAGGCGGAGCCGATGGAATCTGGATGCTGGGGGGAGACCAGAACGCCCTGGCGGACATCCTCCTGGAACCGGACGGATCCGACGGTCCCCTCCTGGCGGCGATGCGGCGGGCCAACGAGGCGGGGGCCCCTCTGGGCGGATCCAGCGCGGGGGCGGCGGTCATGTGCGACCCCATGATCGCCGGGGGGACCAGCTTCGGGGCCCTGGCCCTGCCCCGGGCATCCCGGGCTTCGGACGCCGAGATCTCCCGGGCCCTGTACGTCCGGCGGGGCCTGGGCTTTTTTCCCGCCGGCATCGTGGACCAGCACTTCGACGCCCGGGCCCGGCTGGGGCGGCTCCTGGAGGCATGCCTGGTTGAGGACGGGGGACGGCGGCCGGCCTTCGGAATCGCCGAGGATACCGCGCTGGTCTGGAGGGCCGGCGAGGGCCGGGCGGAAGCCCTGGGGGCCGGAGGGGTGTACGTA
>JBFZER010000424.1:0-8858 GCA_041306765.1 Spirochaetota bacterium
GCCGGGCTTCAACCGGATGCGGGAGATCGAGGCGGCCCATCCCTCCGAGAAGGTCGGGGCGGAATTGCGGGCCATGATGAGCTGGACCCGGGACAAGAGGTAGGAGAAAACCATGGCACGCGAAATCGCGATCTTCGACACGACCCTGCGGGACGGTGAGCAGGCTCCGGGCTGCAGCATGAACCTGGGCGAAAAGCTCGAGGTGGCCCGCCAGCTTGAAAAACTCGGCGTCGACGTCATCGAGGCGGGCTTCCCCATAGCGAGCCCCGGCGACCTGGCCTCGGTGCGCGAGATCGCGCGCCAGGTCCGGGGATGCGCCGTGGCGGGCCTTGCCCGGGCGATGCCCCAGGACATCGACGCGGCCTGGGAGGCTCTGAAGCCCGCCGAGCGTCCCCGGATCCATACCTTCATCGCCACCTCCCCCGTGCACATGGAGTACAAGCTCCGCATGAAACCCGACGAGGTGGTGGAGCAGGCGGCGGCCATGGTCCGCTACGCCCGGAAGCTCTGCCCGGACGTGGAGTTCTCCGCCGAGGACGCCTCCCGGTCGGACCCGGACTTCCTGTGCCGGATCTTCCAGGCCGCCATCGAGGCCGGGGCTTCCACGATCAACCTGCCCGACACGGTGGGCTACGCCCTGCCCCACGAGTTCGGGGACCTGGTGCGGAAGGTGAAGGCCGGGGTGCCCGACATGGGCCGGGCGGTCTTCTCGGTGCACTGCCACGACGACCTGGGTCTGGCGGTGGCCAACTCCCTGGCCGCCGTGACCGCCGGTGCGGACCAGGTGGAGTGCACGGTGAACGGCATCGGGGAGCGGGCAGGGAACGCCTCCCTGGAGGAAATCGCCATGATCCTGCGGACCCGGGCCGACTCCCTGGACGCCCGGTGCGGGATCGACACCACCCAGATCTACGCGGCCAGCCGGCTGGTGACCCAGGTCACGGGCTGCCGGGTCCAGGCCAACAAGGCCGTGGTGGGGGAGAACGCCTTCGCCCACGAGTCGGGGATCCACCAGCACGGGGTCCTGGCCCGGGCGGACACCTACGAGATCATGACCCCCGAGTCCGTGGGCCTGCCCCGGAACAAGATGGTCCTGGGCAAGCACTCGGGCCGCCACGCCTTCGACGAGCGCCTGGCCGAGCTGGGCTTCCGCCTGGGGGCCGCACAGACCGTGGAGCTCTTCAAGGCCTTCAAGGCCCTGGCGGACAAGAAGAAGACGGTGAGCGACCGGGACATCGAGGCCCTGGCCCGGGGCTGGGCTCCCGATCGGAAGGCAGCCTTCCGGCTGGAACGCTTCATCATCAACTCGGGAAGCTCCATCACCTCCACCAGCGCCGTCAGCCTGGCTTCCCGGGACGGGAAAAAAGAGGAGCGGGTGGCCACCGGGGACGGTCCCATCGACGCGTCCTTCAAGGCCATCGACAAGATCGTGGGAAGGGATCCGGTGCTGGAGGACTTCTCACTGGATTCCGTCACCGGGGGAAAGGACGCCCAGGGGGAGGCCCACGTGCGGGTGCGCCTGGGGGAAAAAGCCTACAACGGCCACGGAGTTTCCACGGACGTCATCGAGGCCAGCGTCCGAGCCTACATAGACGCCATCAACGCCATGGCGGAGGACCTGGACGCGGAGGGCGGAGCGGCCGTCTCCTCCGTCGAGGCGGAGGAGGAAGCCGATGGACTCGCACCCTCGCGTAACGCTTCTTGATTCCACCCTCCGGGACGGGGCCCAGGGCGAGGGAGTCAGCTTTTCGGTGGCGGACAAGATCTCCGTCGTCCGGGCCCTGGACGCCCTGGGGGTGGACATCATCGAGGCGGGGAACCCCGGGTCGAACCCCAAGGACGCGGAGTTTTTCCGGGAGGTCCGGCCTCTCCGCCTGGCGCGCTCGACCCTGGCAGCCTTCGGCTCCACCCGCCGCAGGGACGTCCGCCCCGAGGCGGACGCCCAGCTGGCCAGCCTCCTGGCGGCCGGCACCGACGTGGTCGTCCTGTTCGGGAAGGCCTGGGATTTCCATGTCCGCCGGGTGCTTTCCGCGACGCCGGAAGAGAACCTGGCGATGATCGGGGATAGCGTGGCCTTCCTGCGCTCCTCGGGGCGCAGGGTCGTCTTCGACGCGGAGCACTTCTTCGACGGCTTCGCCTCGGACCCGGACTACGCCCTGGCCTGCCTCGGCGAGGCGTGGAAGGCCGGCGCGGAGTGCCTGGTCCTCTGCGACACCAACGGGGGGAGCCTTCCGTCCCGGGTGGCGGAGTTCACCCGGCGGGCGGCCTGCCTCGGCGCGCCCCTGGGGATCCACGCCCACAACGACTCGGGACTGGGGGTGGCCAACACCCTGGCCGCCGTCGAGGCCGGGGCCGTCCACGTCCAGGGGACCCTGGCCGGCTTCGGGGAGCGCTGCGGGAACGCCAACCTCTCCACCGTGGCCGCCAACCTCCAGCTCAAGATGGGCCGGACCTGCCTGGTCCCGGGCGCTCTGGCGGGCATGGCGGAGGCCGTGCGCAGGGTTTCGGAGATCGCGAACCTGGCCCTGGACGAGGGCATGCCCTACGTCGGCCGCCGGGCCTTCGCCCACAAGGCGGGGATGCACGTGGACGCGGTCCGGAAGGCTCCGGCCTCCTTCGAGCACGTTCCGCCCTCGGTCGTGGGCAATGAACGGCGCTTCCTGGCCTCCGAGGTGGGCGGCCGGTCCGTCCTCCTGGACCGGTTCCGCAGGCTCCTGCCGGAGGCGGCCAAGGATTCCCCCCTGGTCGCCCGGGCGGCGGAAACCCTCAAGAACATGGAAGGCCTGGGCTACCAGTACGAGGGGGCCGAGGCCAGCCTGGACATCCTCCTGCGCAAGGCGGCGGGTTCCTACGCACCCTCGTTCAAGCTGGGCCGATACCGGACCACCGGGGAGCACCCGGCGGAAAATCCTTCGGCCTGCGCCCACGCCATGGTCCAGCTGGAGGTGGAGGGCCGCCGGGAGATTTCCGCCGCCGAAGGCTGCGGCCCGGTGCATGCCCTGGACCTGGCCCTGCGAAAGGCCCTGGTGGGGTTCTACCCCTCCCTGGCGGGCATGCGGCTGACGGACTACAAGGTCCGGGTCCTGCCCGGCACGGGCGCGACCGCCTCGGTCGTGAGGGTGCTCATAGACAGCGCCGACGAACGGGACGTCTGGACCACCGTCGGGGTATCCGCGGATATCCTGGAAGCCAGCTGGATAGCCCTGGTGGACTCCATCGAATACAAGCTAGCGAAGGACGCCCAAGCCGGTACCCGGCGGGAGACGGGAGAGGAATATGCCGATGACGATGACGCAGAAGATACTGGCCGATCACGCGGGCCTTCCCTCCGTGGAGCCGGGGCAGCTTCTTGAGGCCCGGCTCGACCTGGTCCTGGGGAACGACATCACCGCCCCCCCGGCGATCCGGGAGTTCCGGAAGATGGGCGCCCGGGCGGTCTTCGACCGGGACAGGGTGGTCCTGGTACCGGACCACTTCGCCCCGAACAAGGACATCAAGGCCGCCGAACAGTGCAAGTGCATGCGGGACTTCGCCCGGGAGCAGGAGGTGACGAACTACTTCGAGGTCGGCCGGATGGGGATCGAGCATGCCCTCCTGCCCGAGCGGGGGCTGGTCCTCCCGGGGGACCTTGTGATCGGGGCGGACTCCCATACCTGCACCTACGGGGCTGTCGGGGCCTTCTCCACCGGGGTGGGGTCCACGGACATGGCCGCCGGCATGGCTTTAGGCTCCCTCTGGTTCAAGGTTCCCGAGGCGATACGGGTGGTTCTGACCGGGGAACCCTCCGGGTGGGCCGGGGGCAAGGACCTGGTCCTGACCCTGATCGGCATGATCGGGGTGGACGGTGCCCTCTATCAGTCGCTGGAATTCCAGGGGGCCGGTGTGGCTGCCCTCACGATGGAAGAGCGCCTGACGGTGTCCAACATGGCCATCGAGGCGGGGGCCAAGAACGGGATCTTCCCGGTGGACGAGGCGACCCGCGCCTGGGCGGCCTCCGTTTCGGATCGGCCGTACCGGGAATACCGGGCGGACCCGGACGCCGTCTACGCCCGGGAAGTCCGGATCGACCTGTCCCGGCTTGTGCCGGTGGTCGCCTTCCCCCACCTCCCGTCCAACGTCCGGCCCGCGTCTGAGGCAGGGGACGCGGCGGTGGACCAGGTGGTGATCGGGTCCTGCACGAACGGCCGCATAGAGGACCTGCGCATAGCCGCGGCGATCCTCCGGGGCCGGAAGGTGGCCCGGACCGTCCGGTGCATCGTCATCCCCGCCACCCAGAAGATCTACCTCCAGGCGGTCCGGGAGGGCCTTGCGGAGGACTTCGTGGAGGCCGGGGCCGTCCTGTCCACCCCGACCTGCGGACCCTGCCTGGGGGGCCATATGGGCATCCTTGCGGCGGGAGAGCGGGCCGTGGCCACGACCAACCGGAATTTCGTGGGCCGCATGGGACATCCGGAGTCCGAGATCTACCTCTCGGGCCCCGCCGTGGCCGCAGCCGCCGCCGTGACGGGGCGGATCCGCGATCCCCGGGAGGTCCTGGAGGCCCCGAGCCGGGAACGGCTTTTGGCGGCGCCGGAACCGCGGGAGAATCGAGGCGGAGGGGCCGCGGTCCGCTTCGCCGATGCGGCGGTCCCGGCGGGAGGCGCGCGATGAACGCCGCCGGACGGGCCTTCAAGTACGGGGACAACGTGGACACCGACGCCATCATCCCCGCCCGGTACCTGAACACCAGCGACCCGGCGGAGCTGGCCGCCCACTGCATGGAGGACCTGGACGCCTCCTTCGCGGAGGCGGTGAGACCCGGGGACGTGATCGTCGGGAATCGGAATTTCGGCTGCGGCTCCAGCCGGGAACACGCCCCGGCGGCCATAAAGGCCGCGGGGGTGTCCTGCGTGGTGGCGGCCTCCTTCGCCCGGATTTTCTACCGCAACGCCGTGAACATCGGGCTTCCCATCCTGGAATCCCCCGAGGCCGCCGCCGCGATAGAGTCCGGCGACCGGCTTTCCCTGGATTTCGAGGCGGGGACCATCTCGGACCAGACGAAGGGAAGCACCTGGAAGGCCGCCGCCTTTCCGCCCTTCATGCGGCGCATCATGGAAGCCGGGGGGCTCACGGAGTACGTGCGCGCCCGCCTGGTCGAAGCCGGGAAATCCGGCGCGGAAGGAGGCAGGCCGTGAGGAACGCAATAACCCTGGTGCCCGGGGACGGGATCGGACCCGAGGTGACCGCCCAGGCGGTCCGGGCCCTGGAGGCCGTGGGAGCCCGTTTCGGGATCTCCTTCCGCTTCGAGACTGCCCTCCTGGGGGGCGCCGCCATCGACGAGAAGGGCGTTCCCCTGCCCGCGGAGACCCTGGCGGCCTGCAAGGCCTCGGACGCGGTGCTCCTGGGCGCCGTCGGGGGGCCCCGCTGGGACGACCTGTCCGGGGCGCAGAGGCCCGAAGCCGGGCTCCTGGGCCTCCGGGCGGGCCTGGGGGTGTACGCCAACCTGCGTCCCGCCCGGCTCTTCCCGGAGCTCCGCTCCGCCTGCCCCCTCAAGAACGAGATCGTGAAAGAGGGCTTCGACCTCCTCATCGTACGGGAGTTGACGGGGGGGATGTACTTCGGGGATCGGGGCCGGTCCCCGGACGGGGAAGAGGCCTGGGACACGGAGCGGTACTCCCGCATGGAGATCACCCGCCTTCTGTCCATGGCCTTCCGGGCGGCCCGGAGCCGGTCCGGCCGGCTCTGCGTGGTGGACAAGGCGAACGTCCTTGAGTCCAGCCGGCTCTGGCGCCAGACCGCCCGGGCCATGGAATCCTCCTGGCCGGACGTGGAGGTCTCGTACATGTACGTGGACAACTGCGCCATGCAGCTGGTCCGGAACCCCGGGCAGTTCGACGTGATCGCCACCAGCAACATGTTCGGGGACATCCTCTCCGACGAGGCTTCCATGATCACCGGATCCATCGGGATGCTGGCCAGCGCCAGCCTGGGGGACGCCGGGCCGGGCCTGTACGAGCCCATCCACGGCTCCGCGCCGGACATAGCCGGGACGGGGGCGGCCAACCCCCTGGCCGCCGTCCTTTCGGCGGCCCTGCTCCTGCGGCATTCCCTGCACCTTGAGCCCTGCGCCGAGGCGGTGGAATCCGCGGTGGCCCGGGTCCTGGCGGCGGGGTACCGCTGCGCGGACATAGCCTCCGGGGATCCCTCGGAGAAGGTGACGGGTACGGAGGCCATGGGCGACCAGGTCGTCCGGGCCCTGGGGAGGGTGTCGAAATGATGCTGAGCGGCGCGCGGATCGTGATCGAGTGCCTGGCGGAACAGGGCGTGGACACGGTGTTCGGATTTCCCGGGGGTTCCGTCATCGGGATCTACGACGAACTGTACCGGAATTCGGACCGCATCCGCCATATCCTTACCTCCCACGAGCAGGGGGCGGCCCACGCCGCGGACGGATACGCCCGGGCCTCGGGCAAGGTGGGCGTGGTGATCGCCACCAGCGGGCCCGGCGCCACGAACCTTGTGACGGGGCTGGCCACGGCCTACATGGATTCGGTGCCCATGGTGGCCATCACGGGGAACGTCCCGACCCACCTCCTGGGCAAGGACTCCTTCCAGGAGGTGGACATCACGGGGATCACCATGTCCGTCACCAAGCACAACTTCATCGTCAAGGACGTGACGGCCCTGGCGTCCACCCTGCGCCGGGCCTTCGACATCGCCCGGTTCGGACGCCCCGGCCCGGTGCTGGTGGACATTCCCAAGAACCTCTGTGCCGCCGTCGCCAACTGGGAGCCTCTGCCCCTCTCGGCGGACAAGAGCTTCGTGCCGGCGCCGCCCCGGGGCTCCCGGGCGGCCTCGGACGCGGAGGTCGAGGAGGCGGCGGCCCTGATCGCCTCCTCCCGCAGCCCCTTCATCGTAGCCGGAGGCGGGGTCATCGCCTCCGGGGCGGCCGACGCCCTCCGGGAGCTGGCGGAGCGCATCGACGCCCCCGTGGCCCTGACCCTCATGGGACAGGGCGCCTTCCCCGCCGGGCACCCCCTGTGCACGGGGATGGTGGGAATGCACGGCACCAAGGCCTCGAACGCCGCGGTCCGGAACTCCGACCTCCTCATAGCCATCGGGACCCGGTTCTCGGATCGGGTGGTCAGCGACACCTCGAGCTTCGTCCGGGACACCCAGATCCTCCACCTGGACATCGATCCCGCGGAGATCGGCAAGAACGTTCCCTGTTTCCATTCCCTGGTCGGGGATGTGGGCGAACTGCTCTCCCGCCTCCTGCCGAGGCTGGAGCGCGCCCCCCGGCCCGGGTGGCGGGCCCGGGTGGATGCATGGCGGGAGGATCCGCCGGCGGGTAGACCCTCGGAAGGGGTCCCGCCCCGGGCGGCCCTGGAGGCGATCCGGGCCGCGGTCCCCCGGGACGCCATCGTCACCACCGAGGTCGGCCAGCACCAGATCTGGACGGCCCAGTACTTCGGGTTCTCGGTGCCCCGTACCTTCCTCTCCTCCGGGGGCCTGGGGACCATGGGGTACGGCACGGGCGCCGCCATCGGGGCCCAGCTGGCCCGGCCGGACCGGCAGGTCGTCCACATAGCCGGGGACGGCTCGTTCCGGATGAACTTCTCGGAGCTGGCCACGATGGTCCATTACGGCCTGCCCGTGCTGGTGGTGGTCATGAACAACCGCACCCTGGGCATGGTGCGGCAGTGGCAGACCATGCTCTGCCAGAAGCGCTACGCCCATACGGACCTGGACCGGCCGCCGGATTTCGTGAAGCTCGCCGACGCCTTCGGGATCCGCGCCTGGCGGGCCGAGGACCTCCCGTCCTTCCGCGCCGCCCTTTCCGATGCCCTGTCCGAGCGGTCCCCGGCCCTGATCGACTGCGCCATCGGGATCGACGAATTCGTCCTGCCCATGGTCCTTCCGGGCAAGCCCATCGAGGAGCAGATCATGGAGGTTGTGAACTAGGGGCTTGTTTTTTCATACATAAATGTAACTAATAGCGTATGGACCTTGATACATCCCGTGGAGCAAGCGCAGGCAAACCCGGTCCCGGGGCTCCGGATCCCCGGGCCGGGGAGCTCGCGACCCTCGGCCTCCTCTTTGACCTGGCCCGCACCCTGGACCGCCACGTGGATCTCCGGGACGCCCTGGGTCCCGTGCTGGAACTGCTGGAAACCCGGGCAGGCCTTTCCCGGGGCATGGTGACGCTCCTGGATCGGGGGGACGGGGTCCTGAAGATCGAGGAGGCGCTGGGCTATTCCCCCGAAGAAAAGCTCCGGGGACGCTACCGCCTGGGGGAAGGCCTGGTAGGCAGGGTCTTCGAGTCCGGGGAACCGATCGTCGTGCCCGACCTGGCGGCGGAACCCCGCTTCCTGAACCGCGCGGGCGGCAGGTCCCGGGTGGATCTCGCCGGGACGGCCTATTACTGCGTCCCCATCCGGCAGGCCGGCGCCGTCACGGGAACCCTGAGCGCCGAGAGCCGTACCGGTCCCATGCGGCGGGCGGCGGGTGCAGGACACCCGGGCGCCTCGGTCCCGGCGGCCGCGGACAGCCCGTCCTGGAACCTGGGTATCCTGGAGAAGGCGGCCGCCCTGATCGCCGATTCCGCCAAGCTCCGGGAGCGGATCCGGGAGGAGACCGCCCTCATGGGGCGGGGAACTACCGGTCCGACGACGCCGATCGGCGCGGTCCGCGCCGAGGACGAGGCCCTCTCGGGGTCCATGGTCGGCACCAGCGACGCCCTGCGGGCCGTCATCGCCCTGGTCGATCAAGTGGCCCCCAGCGACGCGACCGTGCTGGTCACGGGGGACAGCGGAACGGGAAAGGAGCTCGTGGCGGCGGAGATCCACCGCAAGTCCCGCCGGGCCGGCGGCCCCTTC